>JBJTHL010000222.1:0-4595 GCA_046094445.1 Vulcanococcus sp. | reverse complement strand
CGTCTTCCAGGTCGGCCGAGAGGTAGATCGGATCGCCCTGCTTGAGCACGATGCCGTTCTCCACCTTCCAGAACGGCGTCTCGATGAAGCCGTACTCGTTGACGCGGGCGTGGGTGGCCAGCGAACCGATCAGACCCGCGTTCGGACCTTCCGGCGTTTCGATCGGGCAGATGCGGCCGTAGTGGGAGGGGTGGATGTCGCGCACGGCGAAGCCAGCGCGCTCGCGGGTGAGGCCACCGGGGCCGAGGGCGCTGATGCGGCGCTTGTGGGTGAGCTCCGCCAGCGGGTTGGTCTGATCCATGAACTGGCTCAGCTGGCTGGAGCCGAAGAACTCCTTGATCGCCGCCACCAGGGGCTTGGGGTTCACCAGCTGGGCCGGGGTGAGGCTGTCGGTCTCGCCGACGGTCATCCGCTCCTTGATGATCCGCTCCAGCCGGTTCAGGCCCACGCGCACCTGGTTCTGCAGCAGTTCGCCCACCGAGCGCACGCGACGGTTGCCGAGGTGGTCGATGTCGTCGAGCGTGGCGCCGCCCACATCGAGCTCGAGGTTGATCAGGTAATCGATCGTGCTCAGCACGTCCTCAGGGGTGAGGGTGCGGGTGGCGTCGGGGATGGTGAGACGCAGCTTTTTGTTGATCTTGTAACGACCCACGCGGCCCAGGTCGTAACGCTTGGGATCAAAGAAGCGGCTGTGCAGGAGGGTCTGACCGCCGCTCACCGAGGGGGGTTCACCCGGGCGCAGTTTCTTGTAGAGCTCCAGCAGGGCCTGATCTTCCGAGGCAATGCCTTCGTCGTTAGCGGCCTCGATCGACTTCTGGTAATACTCAGGGTGCCGCAGCTTGTCGAGCACGTCGTTGTCCGACAGGCCGATGGCCCGCATCAACACGTGGGCATTGATCTTGCGGGTCTTGTCGACGCGGACGTGCAGCAGATCATTCTTATCGGTTTCGAACTTCAGCCAGGCGCCGCGGTTGGGGATCAGGCTGGCGTTGAACGTATTACGGCCGTTCTTATCCTGCTCATCCTTGAAGTAAACGCCAGGTGAACGCACGATCTGATTCACGATCACGCGCTCAGCGCCGTTGATGATGAACGTGCCACGCTCGGTCATCAGCGGCAGCTCACCGATGAACACCTCCTGCTCCTTGATTTCGCCGGTCTCCTTATTGACCAGACGGCAGGTGACATACATCTGGGAGGCAAAGGTCGCATCGCGACGCTTGGCCTCTTCCACATCGTGACGCGGACGCTTCAGGCGGTACTCGCTACCGATGAAGTGCAGCTCAAGCTTGCCGGTGTAGTCGGTGATCGGCGAGAAGCTCTCCAGCTCCTCGATCAGACCCTTCTCCAGAAACCATTTGAAGCTCGCGCGCTGTACCTCGACCAGATCGGGCAGGTAAGTGGCGGTCTTGGCGACCTGGATCGCGCTGCTCATGCGGGGAACCTGCAGGAACGGGTTGGACGGGGACAGGGGACCTGGCGGCGAGGCGAGGGGAGAAGCCATGGCTGCCGCGCACAACGGACAGCCCTGAATGCAGACGTGAGCCGGAACGACATCGACAGGAACAGCCGCCCCCGATCAGGAGACGGCTGGCCAGCCGGCACGCCTATTCAGATCGCTTCACCCCCACGGACAACGACGACTTGCACCGAAAAGACAGCACCTGGAAGGGCAGGCCCGCCAGAATGCCGGCGGGCGCTTTCGGGCTGCAGCAAGCACGGATAGACCAGAACTCGCTGCCAGGCCAATGAACCATCATACACTGTGAAGTGCGGGTCCGAACAGGGCGCAGGCGTTGGCTGTGCTCTGCTGGGCCACTGCGGTGAGGGTCTCCGCACGCAAGGCAGCCACCCGCTCGGCCACAGCCATCACGTAGGCCGGTTCGTTGCGCTTGCCCCGGCGCGGCACCGGCGCCAGGAAGGGGCAATCGGTTTCCACCAGGAAACGATCAGCCGGCACTGCCGCAGCGCAGGCATGGGTGTCGATGGCTTTGGGGTAGGTGACGTTGCCGCTGAAGCTGATGTAGAGCCCCAGCTCCAGGAAGCCCTCCATCTCGGCCGGCGTGCCACTCCAGCAGTGCATCACACCCCGAGGGCAGGCGCCACGGGCGACCCGCTCACGCAACTCAGCGAGCATCGCCTCGGCGGCATCCCGGCAGTGGATGATCACCGGCAGATCCAGCTCCACCGCCAGATCCAGCTGGGGGCGCAGCATCACCAGCTGCTGCTCGAGGTTCTTGTCGCGGAACCGATCGAGCCCCAGCTCGCCGATGGCCACCACCCGCGGATCGGCCTGGGCGGCGGCGCGCAGCACCTGGGGGGTGTCGTCCCGCCAGTGCTCAGGGTCGAGCGGATGCACCCCCACCGAGTAGCGCAGCTCCGGGAAGCGATCGGCCAGGGCACGGATCGCCGGAATCTCGGAAGGCTCCACACACGCGTGAAGGAGGCGACCCACACCGGCTTCACGCCAGCGCTGGGCCACCTCCTCCAGGTCGTCATCAAAATTGCGGAAGACGATGTGGCAGTGGCTGTCGATCAGGGGAGCCGGCAGGCTCTCAAGGGCAACGGCCGCGGCCATGGTGCTGGGTTCAGTGCTGCGCCTGAACCCTAAACAAAGCTGTGGCGCCGCAAGCTGTGGCGCCGAAAGCTGTGGCGCCGCAGGATCCTGACCCGGCGGCGGCACGCCTGGGATCAGGCCTGGGCAGCGGCGGGTTCAACGGCCTTCTTCACCGCAGCGCTCAGACGCGACTTCTGGTGGGCGCCGGTGTTGCGATGCAGCACACCCACCTTCACGGCCTTGTCGATCTTGCTGAAGGCGGCGTTCAGGGTGGTTTGCACGGCTTCCTTGGCAGCGGTGCCGGGCTCCTGGCTGTAGGCCTGGCAGGCGCTGAAGCAGCGCTTGATCAGGGTGCGCACCGCGGATTTGTAGGTGCGGTTGTAGACCCGGTTGCGCTCGGCGATCAGAACGCGCTTCTTCGACGACTTGTTATTGGCCACTGGCGGACGTTCTCTGGCTCGGCAAACGGAGATCCTACCTGTGCGCCGGCCCCCTACAGGCGGAACCAGGGCTGCGGTGCGGCCTTCTAGTTTGAAGCCATCCGAACGACCAGCGCCTGTGGCCGCCAGCACCACCCCTGCCGCCGCCAGCCCCACCCAGCCGCTGAAGCTGGCGGTGCTGCGCGATCCGGAGGCCGCTGGCACCCGACTGGAGACCATCGCCGACCGCACCGAGGGGGGGCAGAGCCGGGAGGTGGCCCAGCGGGTGGAGGCCATCCTCGAGCAGGTGCGCCAGGGCGGTGACGCCGCCCTACTGGAGCTGAGCGAACGCTTCGATGGCGTGCGCCCTGATCCGCTGCGCATCCCGGACAGCGAGCTGGCGGCGGCCTGGAACGCCACCCCATCCGATCTGCAGGACTCCCTGCGCCTGGCGCACCGGCGCATCCTCGATTTCCACCAGCAGCAGAAGCCGGCGGATCTGGCCGTGAACGGTGTGCATGGGGAACGGCTGGGGCGGCGTTGGCGGCCGGTGGAGCGCGCTGGCCTCTACGTGCCCGGTGGCCGGGCCAGCTACCCGAGCACGGTGCTGATGAATGCCGTGCCGGCCACGGTGGCCGGCGTGAAGCGGCGGGTGATGGTGACACCGCCCGGTCCTGAGGGCCGCGTGAACCAGACCGTGTTGGCTGCCGCCCACCTGGCGGGGGTGCGCGAGATCTACCGCGTGGGCGGCGCCCAGGCGATTGCCGCCCTGGCCTACGGCACCGACAGCATTCCCCGGGTGGATGTGATCAGCGGCCCGGGCAACCTCTACGTGACGCTGGCCAAAAAAGCGGTGTACGGCCGTGTGGCGATCGATTCGCTGGCCGGCCCCAGCGAGGTGCTGGTGATCGCCGATCACACCGCCAACCCCGAGCACGTGGCAGCCGACCTGCTGGCCCAGGCTGAGCACGACCCGCTGGCGGCGGCGATCCTGCTCACCACCAGCGAATCCCTGGCCGCCGCGATGCCGGCGGCGATCGAAGCCCAGCTGGCCGGCCACCCGCGGGCAGCGATCACCCTGCAAGCCCTCAACGACTGGGGGCTGATCGTGGTGTGCGACAGCCTGGAGCAGGCCGCCGCCCTGAGCGATCGCTTCGCGCCGGAACACCTGGAACTGCAGGTGGAGCGCCCGGAACCGCTGGCGGAGCGCATCCAGCACGCCGGCGCCATCTTCCTGGGGGCCTGGACCCCGGAAGCCGTCGGCGACTACCTGGCGGGCCCCAACCACACCCTGCCCACCTCAGGCACCGCCCGTTTCGCCGGCGCCCTGAGCGTGGAAACCTTCCTGCGCCACACGAGCCTGATCCAGTTCAACCGTGCAGCCCTGGAGGCGACGGGCAACGCCGTGACAACCCTGGCCGACAGCGAAGGGCTGCACAGCCATGCCGAATCGGTGCGGCGCCGCCTGGGCTGAGGCCAGCCGACTCAGCGCTTCACGAGATCGCGGACACCGGCCACGCCATCAACGATCTCACCAACCAGTACCTGATCGGTGAGGTTCACGAACAGGCCGTTCTCCAGGACGCCGGGGAGGTTGTTGATGTCCTTCTCCAGAGCGA
>JBJTHL010000221.1:0-5389 GCA_046094445.1 Vulcanococcus sp. | reverse complement strand
CACCCGCAGGGCGATGCTGCTGCTGTCGCCCAGACTGATGGCCCGCCGCAGGTTGCGGGCCCGCCAGCTCTCGCGGTGCTCCAGGGAGAGGGGCGACCGTTCGCTGTCCCCCACGGCCACGGTGTGCCCCTCCTCCACGGTTTCCCCCAGACGGCCGTGGTCCACCCAACCGTCCTGGAAGCGGAACTCCAGCGGCCGCACATCGCCGGCGGCGATCAGCTCGCGGGGCTCCACGCTCAGGTCCGGTGTGATCTGCTCCAGCCACTCCTGGCCGTCGTGCACCCGCACCCGGCGGGCAGCACAGAAGGCCAGGTTGTCGGCCCTGAAGGGGGTGCCGGTGAGTCCCAGGCGCAGGCGTGCCCCGGCGCTGAGCTGGCTGAAGGCCTGGCCCCAGGCGCTGGCCTCCGGCTCCTCCGGATCGAGCCCCAGGTGGTGCACCTCATCGGCAATCGCCAGCCAGGGTTCGCCACGGTTCTCCAGCAGGCCCTTCCCCAGCAGGCCCTCCAGCTCGAGCAGGTTGCGCCCGGCCGATTGATAGGTGAACAGCAGCCCATCGCCAGCCTCCGGGTCGGCCAGTGCCGGGTGCCAGGCCTGCAGATGCAGGCCTAGGCGCCCGGCCGCCACCAGCCACTGCTCGGCGATCGAGCTGCGATGGCAGAACACCGCAAACCGCCGCAGCTGCCCCTCCTGGTGCAGCCGCTGGAAGCCCAGCAGGGCCCCCAGGGTCTTGCCGGCTCCGGGGCCGGCGTGGATCAGCACGTCGCAGGAGCCGTTGGGGTGCTGGTGGAGTCGGCGGCGGAGCAGCTGGATCAGCTGGCTCTGCCACTGGCGCGGGCGCAGGCCGGGGGCGGTGCTGTGGGGCCCGTTGGCGCCGGTCTGGGGCCGGCTCAGGTTGAAGGAGGGGGAGGGCATGGCGCCATTGTGTGGGCGCCGATTCAAAAATAAGCGTGTCTACCTATTCGCTTCGGCGCTGGCGTCCCTAAGTTCCGGCCATCCCTCGCTCCCGGGTTCTGCCCCGCCAGCCCATGGATGAGCGTTCCGCCTTTGCCCTCTCCGCCGACGACCTCCGCCGTCGCCTCGAGCGCTCCCTCGATCTGGAGTGCGACCTCGACCCGATGATCCTCCGGGCCCGTCAGTTGCGGCGGCAGGGATACCTGCCCCACGCGCGCAGCCTGGAGCAGGAGTTACTGCCCTGGGTCTGAGGGCCGAGCGGTTCGGCCGAACCGTTCGGCCGAAGCCTCCGGTTGGTCTGCTGGCTCAACCCACGGCTTCGGCGTGGTTCAGCAACAGGTGCTGCACCTCGTCGAGGCTGGCGCTCGCGGCGTTGCGGGCCAGGTCAAACCGACCATCCGCGCTCTCCAGCAGCGCCTCCGCCACGCGATCCAGCAGCGCATCGCGCTGCTCCTGCAGCAGGGCCAGCAGTTCGCGTTCGATCAGCTGCTTCACCCCGGCCTGGCGCAGCCCGCTGGCTTCCGTTTCGGCCAGGGTGCCCTGCACCAGCTCCTTCACGAACAGGCGTTGCACCTCGCTGCTGCGCAGGAAGCTCTCCACGGCGTTGATGGCGCCGTCCACCAGGGTGCGCTCGGGCTCGGCGGGATCGGGCTGCAGCTTGAACTCCCAGTCGAGATGGCGACGCTGCCAGCCGGGCTGATGCAGGTGCGGCATCACGGTCTGGCTGAAGCTGTCCACCGAGATCTCGTACACCCGCTCCGCCAGGCGTTCGCACCAGTCCTGGCCGTGGGCCTGAAGGTTTGCGCGCAGCTGTTCGCGCTGCACGGCATGGCCGCCGTGATGGCTGTGGCACACGCCACCGGGACATTCCACCGCTGTGATGGGCATGGCTGGGGCTGGAGAACGCACGATTCCTCCCTCCACTAGCCACGACCACGCCCAAGCGCCAACGGCCCGGAGCTTCGCGCCTCGGGGCTTGTGTGGCGAAGTGCCCACATGCTCCGCAAAAGCGTTGCCGCTGCGGCCCCAGCACCTGAACACTGAATCCACAACGGCAGGAGGTGGGTTGACCCGTGTACTGGTTCCCCGTGAGCGCAGAGCTGGGGAAAACAGGGTGGCCGCCACCCCTGAAACCGTGAAACGGCTGATCGGCCGCGGCTGTGAGCTGTGGGTGGAGCCCGGCGCCGGCGCGGCCGCCGGATTCGCCGATGCCGCCTATGTGGAGGCCGGCGCTCAGTTGCTCCCGGCTGCGGGCGCGCAGGCCGAGGCCGTCTGGCGCAGCGCTGCGGTGGTGCTGGGCGTGCAGGCGGCCGCCCTGCAGGACGCTGACCCCGATCTCGGCGCGGCACCGCTGGCCCTGCTGCCGGCGGGGGCGCTGCTGATCGGCCTGCTGGACCCCCACGGCAACGACGGGCGCAAGGCGGCCCTGGGCAGCCGCGGTGTGGCCGGTCTGGCCCTGGAACTGCTGCCGCGCATCAGCCGCGCCCAGGCGATGGATGTGCTGTCGTCGCAGGCGAACGTGGCCGGCTACAAGGCGGTGCTGCTGGCCGCCGCGGCCCTCGATCGCTATGTGCCGATGCTGATGACGGCCGCCGGCACCATCCAGCCGGCCCGTGCCCTGGTCCTCGGGGCGGGCGTGGCCGGCCTGCAGGCCCTGGCCACCGCCCGGCGCCTCGGGGCCGTGGTGGTGGTGAGCGATGTGCGCCCGGCCGCCAAGGAACAGGTGGAATCCCTGGGGGGGCGCTTCCTCGATCCACCGCAGCTGGAGCAGACCCCCGCCGAGGTGGGCGGTTACGCCCAGCAGGCCAGCGAGGCCTTCCTGGCGGCCCAACGCCAGCAGCTGGCGGATCAGCTGGCCCAGGCCGACATGGTGATCTGCACCGCCCAGGTGCCCGGCCGCCCGGCCCCACGACTGATCGACGACGCCATGCTCGCCGGCATGCGTCCCGGCGCGGTGGTGGTGGATCTGGCGGTGGCCCAGGGGGGCAACTGCGAGGGCAGCCGGCCTGGTGAAACGGTGTGGCGCCACGGCGTGCAGCTGATCGGTGCCGACGCCCTGCCCAGCAGCGTGGCCCACCATGCCAGCGCCCTTTATGCCCGCAACCTGGCGGCGCTGCTGGAGCACGTGCTCAGCGCCAGCCCCGCCGGTGAGGCCACCACCCTGACCCTGGACCTTGAGGATCCGATCGTGAGCGGTTGTCTGTTCAGCCACGCCGAGGGCGTGGCCGCCACCCCTGAGCGCCAGCCGGTGGGAGGTGCGGCATGAGCAGCCTCTCCCAGGCCCTGTGGGTGCTGCTGCTCGGCAGCCTGCTGGGGCTCGAGCTGATCGGCAAGGTGCCCCCCACCCTGCACACCCCGCTGATGAGCGGCGCCAACGCCATCAGCGGCATCACCGTGCTCGCCTCGCTCACCCTGATTGCCCAGGCCGATGGCAACACCGCCCTGCTGCTGCTGGGCGGCCTCTCGCTCGGCTTCGCCCTGTTCAACGTGGTGGGCGGCTTCCTGGTGACCGACCGCATGCTCGCCATGTTCGGCGGCCGCAAATCCAAAAACGCCGGGTGATCCCGGTGATCCCGGGTGAACCCGGTGAAACCTGCCGTCGCCAAACGGTCTCGGTCGTCGCCAAACGGTTTCGGTCGTCGCCAACCGGTTTCGGTCGTCGCTGGTGAACCCGGCCTGCTCTGACTGAACTCCGCCTGATTCCACCTCTCTGAGCCTTGTTTCGGGGCTCTCTCCTCCCATGGATTTTGCTTCCTACGCCATCGATCTGGTGGCGGTGCTGCTGCTGGCCCTGGGCATCAAGGGCCTCGGCAAGGTGCGCTCGGCCCGCAGCGCCAATGGTCTTGCGGCCCTGGCCATGGGCCTGGCGGTGGTGGGTCTGTTGATCCAGCTGCAGCCGGGGCCCACCGCCTGGCTGTGGATCTCCATCGGCGCCGGGGTCGGCGGTGTGGCCGGGCTGGTGATGGCCCAGCGGGTGCCGATGACGGCCATGCCTGAAACGGTGGCCCTGTTCAACGGTTGCGGCGGCATGGCCTCGCTGCTGGTGGCCATGGGCGTGGCGCTGTTTCAGAGCGACCAGGCCGACCTGGTGGCCCGCATCTCGATCGTGATCTCGGTGTTTGTGGGGGCGATCACCTTCAGCGGCTCGATCGTGGCGATGGGCAAGCTGCAGGGCTGGATCGACACCCCCGGCTGGACTCAGAGCTCCCTGCGCCACGGCCTCAACATCAGCCTGGCAGGCGCCTGTCTGGCGGCATCGATCGCCCTGCCTGGTGATCCGGCCGGCTGGCCCCTGTGGGGGCTGGTGGCGGCCAGCACCCTGGTCGGCATCGGCGTGACCCTGCCGATCGGCGGCGCCGACATGCCCGTGGTGATCTCCCTGCTCAACTCCTATTCCGGCGTGGCCGCTGCAGCCGCCGGCTTCGTGGTGGGCAGCCAGCTGCTGATCGTGGCGGGCGCGATGGTGGGCGCTGCGGGTCTGATCCTCACCCAGGTGATGTGCACGGCCATGAACCGCTCGCTCGTGAGCGTGCTGTTCGGCGGTGCCCTCGGCGCCAAGGCCGGTGGCGGCTCCGTGGGCGGAGGCGGTGATGAGGCGGGCTACACCCGCATCGTGAGCTGCAGCGCCGAGGAATGCGCCATGGCCCTGGAGAGCGCCGAGCGGGTGGTGTTCGTGCCGGGCTACGGCCTGGCGGTGGCCCAGGCCCAGCACGCCCTGCGCGAGCTGAGCAAGCTGCTGGAGGCCAATGGCGCTGAGGTGAGCTACGCCATCCACCCGGTGGCTGGTCGCATGCCGGGCCACATGAATGTGCTGCTGGCGGAGGCCGATGTGCCCTACGAGCAGCTGATCGAGATGGACACGATCAACCCCGAGTTCCCCCGCACCGATGTGGTGATCGTGCTGGGGGCCAACGATGTGGTGAACCCCGACGCCAAGACCGACCCCAGCAGCCCGCTCTATGGCATGCCGGTGCTGGAGGTGGATCAGGCGCGTCAGGTGTATGTGGTGAAGCGCAGCCTGGGGGCCGGCTACGCCGGCATCGCCAATGCCCTGTTCGAGCTGCCGCAGACGGCCATGGTGTTCGGCGACGCCAAGGCGGTGCTGCAGCAGCTGTGCAGCGAGCTGCGCAGCCAGGGTGTAGGCGTGAAGACACCTGTGGCAGCCTGAGGCCTGCCCGTTGCGGTGCGTGCCGCGTGTCACACGTGACCCGTGCCGCCTCCCCCGGCCATGGCTGAACCCCCGCTGGATCTGCTCCAGAGCCTGGGCCTTGCGCCCTTCCGCCCCCGGATCCCCTGGCTAACCGGCGACCTCCAGACCTTGCGGGACAGCTTGCGGGGGGTTGTGTTGCCTGTATCTACGGGGATATCCATGGATATCCAACTAGATACACCGCCCCAACCCCAATCCCAATCCCAATCTCAATCCCAATCTCAATCT
>JBJTHL010000220.1:0-3203 GCA_046094445.1 Vulcanococcus sp. | reverse complement strand
GGCTGAGGCAGCCCCCTGGGAGATCGCCATCCGCGTCGAGACCGCTCACGCCTTGTCCCGCAAGGGATGTCCAAGGGGCTGGGCGCTCACGGAGCACCGAGGCTTCGCCAGACTGAACATCACGGCCAAAGCGGGCGGCGGGAAGCGGCGTCAGATACAACTACCGATCCCCTGGCACTTCGATCACGCTAAGAAGATTGGCGAGGCCGTTTGCAGGATCTACGACGATTTCACCAGCGGAATAGAACCTGAACAGGCGGCGAAGAAGATCGCGTTTACCTCATCAGAGCAATCAGACAACGGATCTACTATTGCTCAAAGGGCAAATCCTGAACAGCAGATAGACTGGAATGACTTAATCGAGCGCTATCGCGAGTACAAAATCCGCAGCGGCGAAATCAAGGAATCAACTTGGACCAGGGTGCACCGGCACCACATGAAGCTGGTACTGGAAGCCTTCGCCACCCGACAGCCACCCCGAAGCGCCCCCCAGCTGCTGGATCGGCTCACCCTGCACTGGGCAGACAAGCCTGGTGGGCGGACCCGGCAGATTCAGATGCAGGCCACCTCGGCGCTGCTCCGTTGGGCGGTGGCCCAGGGCCAACTCCTAGCAACCCAGTGGGAGCCACCAACCGACCTCAGCCCCTTTGTGGGGCGGTCACGCTCCGCGAAAGCAGTCACCACCCCCCTGGAGGTGGACCACATCCTTGCTTTGGTGCGGGCTTTGCCCGACCCGCGGTGGCGACTGGCCTTCCAGCTGATGGCCGCCTACGGATTGCGCCCCGAGGAGCTCCAGCACCTGCAGCTACGCGATGGGCGCCTGTGGTGCACCTATGAAAAGGTGGCCTCCCGCGGCAAGACCAAACCTCGCGCCCTGCGCCTGCTGCCCTGCGATGACTGGGCACTCGACTGGAAGCTGGCCGAGCAGTTCTGCCCTGGCGATCTCCCGCCGATGCGTTCTGGCTTCTGCGGCAACGACATCAGGCAGTACCTGCACCGACGCCCCCTCTGGAACAAGCTCCGGCAGGAGTACGAAGCCAAGGGCGAGAAGCTCGTGCCCTACTCCTGCCGGCACGGCTACGCCCACCGGGCCCACGTGATCTGCGACCTGCCGCCCAAGGTGGTGGCCGCGGCGATGGGCCACAGCGTGCAGACCCACCTGGCCGCCTACAGCCGCTGGTGCGGGGATGACGTGGTCGATGACGCCTTCGCCAAGGCAGAGCAGCGCCTGCTCGCCTCCTGAAGCCGGCCGGTCAGAAACCCGTGACCGCTGGCAGAGCCTGTTGCCCATGACAGGTCGCGGTGAGCGAGCCATCTTTGGGGCGGCTTCGTGGCGAATGGTTCGCCCCACACCGCTACACCACCCCACAGACCTACAGTTCAGGGCCCACGAGGCCAGTGCTTCCATGGCCCTGCTTACCCCCCACCAAAATCCAGCAGGCCAGGGCACGCCCGAAGCCTCCGCCCAAGAGACGCGTCTGACGTCCGAGAACCTGGCTTGGGTGGATGAGAAGATCAAGGAGCCCGGTTGGGCCAAGCAATTCCTGATCTCTGCCGGTCTCCTCGATTCCAAGGGTCATTGGAATCCCTCGTATTGGCCTGAAGATGGCGAAGCCGGTTCGAAATAGCCTCGGCCCCCTTCTTCTTCATCACGGCTGCGACCGATCTCTTGCGGAGCTTGTGCTCGAAGGCAAGACCTCACCGATTCCAAGCGAGAACAAATACGACTGGCTGGGGCCAGGAATCTATTTCTGGGTCGACAGCCCCTCCCGCGCCATGACCTGGGCGAGAGAGAAACAACAAAAGAAGCCGGAAGAGATGGCCGAGCCCTCTGTTCTGGGAGCTTTCGCTTACCCAGGTCATTGCCTCAATCTGACGGACTATGGAGCGCTTGATGAACTACGGGTTGCCTACGAGAAAGTGAAGCTCGTGCTCGAAAGCGAGGGCGGAAAGCTGCCATCCAATGGTGCAAAGGAGAACGGCATCTACCTCTACCGGCCCCTCGATTGCCTCGTGATCAAGATGGTCCACAAGCTCAGGGAAGAGAGTGGCCTCGAGGCCTACGACAGCGTCTATGGCATCTTTGTTGAAGGCCAAGATCTCTTTCCAGGGTCAGGCTTCAAGGCAAAGAGTCACGCTCAGATCGCCATTCGCAATCCTGAGTGCATTGCCGGCTACTTCCGAGTCCCTGATTTCACCTGAGCTGGTGTCCCGTCCCTTTCCAGCGTCAGAACCGCAGATGGCGCCGGCTCCAGCCGGTGATCGTGGCCTCCACGTTCTCCAGGTGCCACTGCAGCGGCCCGCGGCCCTGGGTACAGCCCCAGCGGCGGTAGTGCTTGCCTGGCTGGAGCACCCCCCGCAGCCGTAGCTGGCGGAGGGTTTCGCGGCTCATTTCCAGTGCAGTGCACGCTTCTGCAGTCGTCACCCAGACCCTCTGACGACTGGATGTTGCTGGTGCGTCCTGACCCTCCATCAGCTCAGCTCCCGAAGGAGGTCAACCACATCGGGATTCCAGAGGATCTGGTACCCGCTGTGGCCATGGCGGCAGTAGGGCATGGCCTCTGCCCAATCCTGACCTCGCTTCGTCAGCTCCCACTCGTCGCGGGCATTGCGGGTCTGCAGCCCGCATGCCGCCAGGTGCTGGTTCATTACCCGGGCCGACATGCCCACCTATCGACCCAGCTGCGTGGCATTCAGCGAACAGATGGGCTCTTCTGCAGCCGGCAGGGCACGGCGCAGGGTCTCCACTGCCAGGCCAGTGTTTTCCTGGATGCAGTTGAGCGTGGCAGCCATTGCGATGCCGGCTTTTACGCCGGGCAGCCGTGCGATGGCTTGGCCGATCAGCAGAAGAGCGCCGACGCTGTCCTGCTTCTCGGAGGGCAACGATGCCGGTGTGGGGACCGTGCCTGGCACGGTGTAGCTCCCGGTCCGGCGGATCGCAGGTAGCACCTGGTGCGTCACCCAACGCTTGAAGCGCTTGGCTTCCGGCTTGCGGCTGCCGAGCACCAAGGTGTAGAGCCCAGGTTCGTTGATCAGGTTCAGGCTCGGGGGCCCGCCTGCTGGGGCACCCTCATTTGAAATGAGGGTCTTCTCGTCCCCGTCCAGACGGCTGAGTGCCTGGCTGACGTTGCCGATGCCGAGGGTTGAGCAGACATCTGCGGCGACAAACCAGGGATCACCCTGCTCATCGGTGAAGACGCGGA
>JBJTHL010000219.1:0-3629 GCA_046094445.1 Vulcanococcus sp. | reverse complement strand
AAGGTGACCCTGCGCCTCCTCGCCCGCCGCTGCGGCCCCCTGAGCGAAGCCACCACCACCCGCATCCAGGCGTTGCCACTGGAGCAGCTGGAGGCCTTGGCTGAGGCTCTGCTCGATTTCACTGGTTCAGCCGACCTCCATGCCTGGCTGGCCGCTCACAGCTGAGCAGACCACCCCGCCTTCCAATCGTGGTCGCGCAGGGCGTGCTCATGCCAGGTTTAGCGATACGCGATCGAGCAAGGACGTTCCTGTCCAGACTGGTATCTCCGGCCTGTGATCCCCCTTGGCTGGGGGAAGCAGCCAACAAAAAGCCCCGCTGTGGCCAGCGGGGTCTGAAATCTCGGTGGTGACCGAGTGAGACGTGATCGCGGATCAGGCGGAACCTACGCCGGTGTAGGCGCCGTAGAAGAACAGGCCCAGCACGAAGATCACGGCCATGCCCCCAGCGGTGGCGACGAGCCAGAGGGGAAGGACACCTTCGGTCCAGCGGGAGCGCCAGGCAACGGCGGGGCGGCCGTCGGGAAGGCGGTCGGGGATCCGGCCGTCAGGCAGATTGGATTTCTTGCCGCTCATGGCTTGATACTCCCGATCAGTTGAAGAAGTAGCTGGAGAACAGGATGCCGCAGGTGAACACGAACAGCAGGCCCAGATAGAGGCTGGTGCGGTTCAGTTCAACCGGCAGGTTGTTCGGGTTGGTGTTGCGTTGCATGACGGCAGACCTCAGCGGCGGATGAACTGCATCGCAGCCAGGGCGCCCAGGAAGAACACCGTGGGGATGCCGAGGGCGTGCACCGACAACCACCGCACCGTGAAGATGGGGTAGTTGCGGGGCGTCGTGGAAGCGGAAGACTGGGTCATGGCTTACTTCAGGCGCTGATCGAGAGAAGCCTTGGCGTCGTAACGCTGGCTGACCACAGGGGCCTTGGAGTCCTGCGCCTGGAAGTAGGCATCAGGACGGGGCGTGCCGAAGGCGTCGTACGCGAGGCCAGTGGACACGAACAGGAAACCCGCCAGGAAGATCGCCGGCAGGGTCACGGCATGGATCACCCAGTAACGGATGCTCGTGATGATTTCGAAGAACGGGCGTTCCCCAGTAGAGCCGGCAGCCATGGCAGCGAGCGTTCAGCTTGGCGATCCTAAGGGTGTGGGCGCGGCCGCCGGGAGCGCTCCGGCGGCTTGGTTACAGAGGGAAAGGTGCGGTCCCGTTCGCGCTCAGCCCACCCAGCGCAGCAGCGAGCCGCGCTCCCCCAGCACGAAGCCCTTGCCATCGGGCAGGAAGGCGATGCGACTGAAGTTCGTGGGCTGCTGGCTGCCCACCGGGTCCTTGCGCCAGGTCTTGCCGTTGTCCTCGCTCACCAGCAGGGTGCCGCTGCCGCCGCCGGTCCAGATGGCTCCGTTCGGATCCCAGGCCATGTCGAGGTAGCCGTAGCCATTGGTGATCGGGATCACCGGCTTGCTCCAGTCGTCGGGATTGCTGGCGTCGGTGTTGAAGCGCAGCTGGGCGCCGCGGGCCAGCATCCACAGGCCCCCCTCAGGCTGGAAGCCCATCGACTGCAGCCGTTGGCTGCTCACGCGCTGGTGGGGGGTCCACACCGCTTCGCCGGGGTTCCAGGTGGCGAAGAAGTTGCCCAGGCCGCTCACGCTCACGTAGCTGCCGTCGGGGCTGCGGCGCAGGTCGCGCACGGCGCCGGCGGCGTCCTCCACCTTCGCCTGCCACGACTGGCCGGCGTCGCTGGTTTGATACACCGCGCCCACGTTCGTCGCCAGCTCGGCGTGGCGCTTGCCCAGGGCGGTGATCAGGTACGGCTCGCCCGGCAGCTTGGTGTCGAGCAGTAGGCGGCTCCAGCTCTGGCCGGCATCGTCGCTGTGCAGCAGCAGCCCGGGCTGGCCCACGATCCAGCCCTCATCGCCGCTGAAATCGATGCTGATCAGGCGGAAGTTCTCCTCCGCCGGCAGCTCGAGTGCCCGTTCCTCCCAGCTGGCGCCGCCATCGCTGGTTTCCAGGATCAGCCGGTTGCTGCCCACCAGGAAGCCGTGCTGGCTGCTGCTGAAGGCCAGATCCAGCGGGTTGGATTTGGTGTGGATGTCCACCGGCTGCCAGGGGCTGGCACTGGCGGCCGGCAACCCACTGCTGACGCAACCGCCCAGGCCGGTGGCCAGCAGCAGGGTGAGGGCCAGGGCCCCGAGGGAGGAGAACAGGCGTTTCAAGGGTTCAGGAGCGGCGGGGTGAGCGGGGTGCGGTGGGGGCTGGTGGTGGCGGCGCGGGCTGGCGTCAGCGCAGGGAATAGAGGGAGAGGAAGAAGGCGATGGCCAGGGCGAAGCCCCCGAAGATCAGCACGTTCTTCTGGCCGGGGGTGAGCTGGTTCACCCCAAGCCCGAAGCCCAGGTTCTCCTCGAAGCCGCTGGGCTTGTTGCGCGGACCGATGTCCTTGAAGGCTTTCACCGGGCTGCGGCACACCGGGCAGCGGAACGTGGCCGCGTCGAGGGCGCTGAACGGTGTGCCGGGCTCGATCGCCACCTTCTTGATGCCCTCCGCCGGGTCGTACACGAAACCGCAGCTGCGGCATTCGAAGCGGTGGGTGTCGGGATCCTCCACCGGGGCTTCGGGGGCCGGGGGCTCGGCGGGTGCTGGATCCGCGGCAACGGCCTGCTCCTCCACGCCGGCGACCTGATCCTGGAGTGGGTCTTCGCTCACGGCTTGGGGGTGCAGCTGACGCGGACTCTAAGAACAGGGCCCGTGGGGCGTTGTTGGCCGCGATTCCGCCGGGTTGTGGCGCAGGCCCAGCTGAGCGCTGAGAGTGGTCATCACGAGTGGGCCTGTTTCGCTTGTCACCAGGCCACCGAAAAGGCCTTGAAGGCGTTGCATCTCCGCCATGGGCAGCAGAGCTGGGGACATGGCCTCGGCCGCAGCTTCCGCGACTTGCCACCTGGGATTGCCGCCGAGCTGCGCCGCGATCTGCTCTGGCTGGATCCCGGCGAACCCCTGGTCTGAGATCCCCACCGGCCGCCCCAGGCTTTGGCTCGCGGATGCCAGACTGCCCCGCACGTTGGGCAATTGGCGCCCGTGTTCGTTCTTTCCGGCTACGACGCCTTTCTGGGCTTCCTGCTGATCGCCGCGGCGGTGCCTGTGCTGGCGCTGGTCACCAACAAGCTGGTGTCGCCCCGCTCCCGCACCGGTGAGCGCGACCTCACCTACGAATCCGGCATGGAGCCCATCGGCGGCGCCTGGATTCAGTTCAACATCCGCTACTACATGTTTGCGCTGGTCTTCGTCGTGTTCGACGTGGAGACCGTGTTCCTCTATCCCTGGGCCGTGGCCTTCCACCGCCTGGGATTGCTGGCCTTCATTGAAGCCCTGGTGTTCATCGCCATCCTGGTGGTGGCCCTCGCTTACGCCTGGCGCAAGGGCGCCCTGGAGTGGAGCTGACGCTCCGTTGTTGCTGATCACCGTTTTTCGCTGCATCCGCCGCCGCACCGCACCGCTGCCATGACCACCGCCTCCTCCGCCACGTCCGGCATGGCTGAAGCCCTCTCAGCCGCTGCCCTGCGCGATCAGCGCGCCGCCAGCTGCAACCCGGTGGGCGCCCCCGCCGTTACCTCGGATCTGTCCGAGAACGTGATCCTCACCA
>JBJTHL010000218.1:0-4279 GCA_046094445.1 Vulcanococcus sp. | reverse complement strand
GGCATCTCCGAGAGTATTGACATCGCGCGTGTTGCAGATCTGCTGACTGGCCTCAAGCGCCTGCCCAGAGCTCGTGCCGATCGCCTCGGCACCCTGCACGAGGATCGTGCGGTAGAGGTTGTAGTGGCTGATCACTGGCGGAGCACTGGTGAGCTCCGTGGAGGCAAATTCGGATACCTGTACGAGTTTGCCATCGTTGCTTCGAACGTAGTAGCTGAGAATGTCGTCGAGGTTGCTACGACCCTCGGGCTCCGCCTGCACATAGATGTTGCGCACCTGACCGCTCTCGTAGGTGAGGCCCGAATAATTTCCACCCGCCAGCACGGCAATCGTCTGCATCGCCTGTTGGAAGTCGACGTTGAGCGTGCCCAGGATTGCGCGATCAATGGTCAAGCCGAAGGCCGGCGCGCTGGGCACAAACTGCGTGTAAAGCGTGGAGAACTGATCGCTGCTCTGTCCGGCCGTCACCAGCTTCTGAGCCAGTCCATTGAGCTGGTTGAAGCTGTAGGCACCATTGCTGAGATCGTTGAACTGGAAGTAGAAACCGCCCTGGGCTGAGAAACCGGGAATCGCTGGAGGCTGAGCTGCTACCGCCAAACCCGAGCTGATCTTGGAGAGCTTGGCGTTGAGACGACCCACAATCGCCGGGGTCTTGTGCTCAGAACCGGAGCGTTCCTCCAGGGGCTTCAGGCCGAAGAAAAACAGCCCCTGATCCGGGCTGTTGCCGTTGAAACCAGCGCCACTGATGAAGGAGGCGGCTGTGATGTCGTCCTCCTCCTTCACGATGGCCGCGATCTCGTCGGCGACTTTCTGGGTCTGGGTGATCGAGGCGCCGTTCTGCAGCTGGAAGATGCCCAGGCCATAGCCCTGATCCTCCTCCGGAATAAAGGCCGTTGGCAGGGCGTTAAAGGCAATCGCTGTGAGCACAATGCCGCCAGCCAGCCCGGCCAGAATGAAGCGGCGCTTGCTGATCAGGAAGCCCACCAGCCGCACGTACGACTGTTCAAGCCTCTGGAAGAAGCTATTGAACTGCTCAAAGATCCAGCCAAGACGGCTGCCTGCGAAGCCAAACAGCAACACCCCGAACACGTAGGCGCCGATCCCGAAGGAGGCGGCACTGAAACGACCGAAGGCGAGTCCCACCGCCACACCGGCAATGGTCCAGCTCCAGCCCTCAGGGCGGGGGGGCTTCTCGCTCTTGAGGATCAAGCCCGCCATCATCGGGGAGAAGGTGAGGGCGTTGAAGGTGGAGATGGCAATGGAGAAAGCGATCGTGAGTGCAAACTGGCGGTAGATGATGCCGATGCCACCGGGGTAGAAGGCAACCGGCACGAACACCGCCATCAGCACCAGAGAGGTAGCGATGAGGGCGCCGATCAACTCACCCATGCACTCAAGGGCGGCCTGGCGCGGCTTCATGCCGCTTTCCAGGTTCTTGGCCACAGCCTCGATCACCACAATCGCGTCGTCGACCACCAGACCCGTAGCCAGCACCAGACCCAGCAGGGTGAGCTGGTTGATGGAAAAGCCGAAGGCCTTGATGAACGCAAAGGTGCCCACCAGCGAGATCGGGATCGCCAGGCTGGGGACGACAGTGGCGCGCCAGTCCTGCAGGAACAGGAACAAGATGACCAGCACCAGCACAATGGCCAGGCCGAGGGCGTCGGTAACACCATCGACGGCCGATTCGATGAACTGACCCACGTTGTAGATCTCTTTCACCGTGACACCGGGTGGCACTTGGCTAGTGAACTGGTTCATCAGAGCCACCACCGCCTCACTGACCTGCAGGGCGTTGCTTGAGGGGGTCTGGTAGACGCCGACGGTGATCGCTGGATATCCATGGATATCCGTCCCCTGAGTGGCGAAGCTGTTAAACCCGTAGGTGGCCTCACCAACATCCTGGAGACGCAGCAGATTGCCCTGAGGCGTCCGGCCAACGATCAGTTTGTTGAGCTCCTCAACCGAGATGAGATTGCCATTGTCTTTAACCAGAATCGGGTAGGTGAACAGCTGATTGCCGCCCGCAGGCGGGCCACCCACAAGGCCGCCCACAGCCACGGAGTTCTGACTGCGAAGCGCCGACACCACCTGATCCGCCGTGAGCTGGTTGGCGCTGAGCTTGTCGGGATCGACAAACAGCCAGAACGCAGGGTTGCTGCCGCCGAACAACGTGGCCTGAGCCACGCCAGGGATGCGCTCCAGCTGGTAGTAGAGCTGCTCATAGATCAGGCCGTTCAGATAGGCCGCATCGAATTGCCCCTGGCTCGACGACACCTGATAGGCGAGCAGAATCGAGGGAGTGGTCTGAATGACGGACACACCAGTACTGCTCACCTGTTGGGGCAGCTGCGGCATCGCCAGGGAGACGCGGTTCTGCACGTTCACCTGGTCGATATTGATATCGGTTCCCTCATCAAAGAACACATTCACCGTGCTGGCGCCGGTGTTGGTAGTGAGCGAGGAGATATAGGCGGACCCAGGCACACCATTGATCTGCTGCTCCAGCACGTTGGTAACGGCCTGTTCCGTCACCAAGGAATTGGCCCCGCCATAGGTGGCCGTCACCTGAATCTGTGGCGGTGCGATGTTGGGGAGGTTCTCAATCGGTAGGGTGGGGATTGCAATCAACCCCACCAGCACGATCAGGATGCTGCAGACGGTCGTGAGAACCGGCCGCTTGATGAAATTATCGGAGAGTGACATCGCCAGGCCTCAGTTCTGATCAGCGCCTGAGGCGCCGCTGGCCAGCTTCACGGGCATGCCGGTGCGCAACAACGCTGTGTTACTGACCACCACCGTGTCACCGGATTGCAACCCTCCCAGCAAGGGGTAGCGGTTGTTCTGCAGCGGACCCAGCTTCACCGGGGTCTGCACCACGATCGTGGTAGAGGGAGGCAGCTTTTCCAGCTTCTCCTTGGCATCGGGTGCGATCTGCGTGGAAGCGCGGATCTTGTCGATCACCTGGCTGATGCGAAACACCCGGTACACGAACGGCTGCTGCGCCTGCATCATCACGGCCTGCACCGGCACCGCCAGCTCGTTGGCGCTGCCGGTGATGATCCGGTTGCGCACGTACTGACCGGTCTTGAGCTTGCCGGTGAGGTTGGGGAAGCTGGCCTTCACCAGAACCGTGTTCGGCGACGACGAGCTACCACTGACACCGAAGTAGGGGGAGATGAACACCACCTTGCCCACCCCTTCAACCGGGGGGTCCCCTTGGGTGCGCAACTGAACCGGCTGGCCGATCTGAACCCGCGACGCCTGGGTGGCGGGCACATCCATCAACGTCCAGAGGTTGGTGTTATCGACAATGCCGCTGATGGCCTGGCCTTTGCGGACATAGTCGCCGAGCTTGACCGTATCAAGATCGCCGATCTGGCCACTGATCGGTGCCGTGACGTACTTGTAGCCGAGGTTGGCCGCCGACGCCTGGACCTGGTCGCGGCTCTGCAGGGCCTTGGTGACGTAGGAATCGCGATCCTTGGTGGAGACGGCGCCCAGCTCATTCAGAAAGATGTAGCGCTCGGCGTTGAGGCGGTCCTTCTTGGCCTCCGCCTGACTGGCGCGCAGGCTCGCCGTTTCCTGAACGTTGTCGAGCACCAGAATCGGCTGACCCGCCTTCACCTCATCCCCCTGCTGCACCAGAATCTTCACCACCCGGCCATCAATCTCCGGCCGCAGAGCCACATCGGTGGTGGAGCTCAGCTGGCTCACCACGTCGATCCCCGGGTTGAACTCCGCCTCGCCGATGCGCGCCACCTGCACCGTGAGCGGCTCGCGGGCCTGCGGTTGCGAGGGACTGCAGGCCGTGAGCGGCAACAGCAGAAGGGGCAGTGAGGCCAGGTGGCGCCGCACGACACGGAATCAGCAGCCCGCAAGTTAAAAGGTTCAGCGCGCTTTTTCATCGGATGATGCGACAACCTGTGCACCCCTGTGGCGAGCACCCCCTTGAGCGATCTGTTCAGCCACCACGGTGAGCAGCTGCGCCAGGTGCTGGCACCCCTGGCCGATCGCCTGCGGCCGCGCACGCTCGACGACTTCCAGGGCCAGGAGGAGATCCTCGGCCCGGGCCGGCTGCTGCGCCGGGCCATCGCCGCCGATCGGGTCGGCAACCTGATCCTGCACGGGCCGCCGGGGGTTGGGAAAACCACCCTGGCCCGGATCATCGCCGCCACCACCCGCGCCCACTTCAGCAGCCTCAATGCCGTGCTGGCCGGCGTGAAAGACCTGCGCGCCGAAGTGGAGGCCGCGCAGTCGCGGCTGGAGCGCCACGGCC
>JBJTHL010000217.1:0-18140 GCA_046094445.1 Vulcanococcus sp. | reverse complement strand
GGAGGGGGTGGCGGAGCTGCTGCCGGAGCCGGAGCGCAGCCAGGGCCTGCACGCCGGGCTGGCGGAAACCAGCCTGATGCTGCAGCTGGCTGCCACCTCAGCCGGCGCCCCCCGGCGGGCGCGCCCCCCTGAGGCGCCGGGATCAGCTCACCGGGCCCGCGGTGGAGCAGGCGGCGGCCCGCCCGGGCAGCACCGTGGTGTGGCCATTCGGGGCGGTGGAGCAGCACGGGCCGCACCTCCCCCTGGGCACCGACGGACTGTTTGCCGAGCAAATCATCGATCAGGTGCTCAGCCGGCTGGATGCCGCCCTGCCGATCTGGCGGCTGCCGCTGCAGAGCTTCGGGTTTTCACCGGAGCATCAGGGCTTCAGCGGCACCATCAGCCTGCCGGCCGAGCTGCTGATCGCCCTGGTGGTGGCGGTGGGAGGGCAGGTGGCGGCGGCCGGCTTCCAGCGCCTGGTGCTGTTCAACGGCCATGGCGGCCAGATCGCCCTGCTGCAGGTGGCGGCCCGGCAGCTGCGGGCCGCCCATCCCAGCCTGGCGGTGCTGCCCTGCTTCCTGTGGAGCGGGCCGGAGGGGGTGGCGGAGCTGCTGCCGGAGCCGGAGCGCAGCCAGGGCCTGCACGCCGGGCTGGCGGAAACCAGCCTGATGCTGCAGCTGGCTCCCCAGCTGGTGGGTGAGCAGCGGCCCGTGGATGGGCTGCTCAGCGAGCCGCCACCGGCGGGCTGGAGCCTGGAGGGTGCCGTGCCGGAGGCCTGGCTCACCCGCGATCTCAGCCGCAGCGGGGTGATCGGTGATGCCCGCGAGGCTTCGGTCCGCCTCGGCTCGGCCCTGGAGCAGCGTCTGGTGAGCGGCTGGCAGGGCCTGCTAGAGCGCCTGCTGGCCAGCGACTGGCCGCCGCGCTGAGGTGTGCGCTGTTGCGGATCCGTGCCTGAATCCGGCAGGAGCTGGTTACAGTCGAATCCATTGCACTGTGATTCCGGCTGCCATGGCAACCCTCGAAGCCACCGCAGGAGCCTCCAATGCCGCCGCTTCGGCCGCCCGCGCTGATGCCCTGCCCGACTTCAGCAGCCTCACCTACAAGGACGCCTACAGCCGGATCAACGCCATCGTGATCGAGGGTGAGCAGGAAGCGCACGACAACTACATCGCCATCGGCAGCCTGATTCCCGAGCAGGCCGAGGAGCTCACCAAGCTGGCCCGCATGGAGCTGAAGCACATGAAGGGCTTCACCGCCTGCGCCAACAACCTGGGCGTGACGGCCGACATGCCCTTCGCCAAGGAGTTCTTCGCGCCGCTGCACAACAACTTCCAGAAGGCCCTGGCCGAAGGCAAGGTGACCACCTGCCTGCTGATCCAGGCCATCTTGATCGAGGCCTTCGCGATCTCGGCATATCACATCTATATCCCTGTCGCCGATCCCTTTGCCCGCAAGATCACCGAGGGGGTGGTGAAAGACGAATACACCCACCTCAACTACGGCCAGGAGTGGCTCAAGGCCAACCTTGACACCGTGCGCGCCGAGTTGGAGCAGGCCAATCGCGAGAACCTTCCCCTGGTGCGCACCATGCTGGACCAGGTGGCTGGCGATGCGGCCGTGCTGCAGATGGACAAAGAAGATCTGATGGCTGATTTTCTGAGCTCCTACCAGGAGGCCCTGTTGGAGATCGGCTTCACCGGTCGGGAGATCGCCAAGCTGGCCGCCGCCGCCCTCGTCGGCTGAGGCTGTAGCGTCCGTCACATCGTTGCCGCGCCTGCATGTTCGGCCTGATCGGACACTCCACCAGCTTTGAGGACGCCCGCATCAAGGCCCGGGAGCTGGGTTACGACGAGTACGCCGATGGTGATCTCGACATGTGGTGTGCGGCGCCGCCGCAGCTCGTGGAGCGGGTCACGGTGACCGGCCGCACGGGCAAGCAGATCCAGGGCGCCTACATCGATTCGGTGTTCGTGCCGGAGATGCTGCGCCGCTTCAAGACCGCCAAACGCAAGGTGCTGAAGGCGATGGAGCTGGCCCAGAAGAGCGGGATCACGATCACCGCCCTGGGGGGCTTCACCTCGATCATCTTCGAGGACATGAACCTCCTCAAGGAGGAGCGGGTGAGCGCCGTGGAGCTCGACTGGCAGCGCTTCACCACCGGTAATACCCACACGGCCTGGGTGATCTGCCAGCAGGTGGAAACCAATGCACCGGCCCTGGGCATCGATCTGGCCACCGCCAGGGTGGCGGTGGTGGGCGCCAGCGGCGACATCGGCAGCGCCGTCTGCCGCTACCTGCAGCGCCGTGGTGTGGGAGAACTGCTGCTGGTGGCACGCCGGCCCCAGCCCCTGATCGCGCTGCAGGAGAGCCTGGGGGAGGGGCGGATCCTGGCGTTGGAGGAGGCCCTGCCCGAAGCGGACGTGGTGGTGTGGGTGGCCAGCCTGCCCCAGAGCCTGGAGATTGATACCGCCAGCCTCAGGAAGCCCTGCCTGATGATCGACGGCGGGTATCCGAAGAATCTCGACAGCAAGGCCGCTGCCGAGGGGGTGCATGTGCTGAAAGGCGGCATTGTGGAGTTCTGGCAGGACATCGGTTGGCAGATGATGGAAGTGGCAGAAATGGCCCGCCCCCAGCGCCAGATGTTTGCCTGTTTCGCCGAAGCGATGCTGCTCGACTTCGAGGAGATCCACACCAACTTCAGTTGGGGTCGCAACAACATCAGCCTCGCGGCCATGGATCGCATCGGTGAGGCTTCCCTGCGCCATGGCTTCCGGGCGCTGGCCCTCAGCGACCAGAACAGCGCTGCTGAGCCCGCCGTGCTGGCCTCCGTCTGAGGGCCGCTTCAGCCCCAACGCCCCTCCGTTTCTCCCCCACGTCCCGCAATCCCATGGCCCGTCGCCCGCTGCTGGATTTCGAGAAGCCTCTGGTGGAGCTGGAGGAGCAGATCGAGCAGATCCGCCAGCTGGCCAAGGATTCCGAGGTGGATGTGAGCCAGCAGCTGTTGCAGCTGGAAACGCTGGCGGCGCGCCGCCGTGAGGAGATCTTCTCCAACCTCACGCCGGCCCAGAAGATCCAGGTGGCTCGCCATCCGCAGCGGCCCAGCACCCTCGATTACATCCAGGTGCTCACCGATGAGTTCATCGAGCTCCACGGAGATCGCCGCGGCAGTGATGATCAGGCCCTGGTGGGCGGTGTTGGCCGCATCGGTGATCAGGGGGTGGTGTTGCTCGGCCACCAGAAGGGGCGCGACACCAAGGAAAACGTGGCCCGCAATTTCGGCATGGCGTCCCCTGGGGGCTACCGCAAGGCGATGCGACTGATGGAGCACGCTGATCGCTTCCGTCTGCCGATCCTCAGCTTCATCGACACCCCGGGTGCCTACGCCGGCCTGCTCGCCGAGGAGCAGGGCCAGGGGGAGGCGATCGCCGTGAATCTGCGCGAGATGTTCCGCCTGCGGGTGCCGATCCTGGCCACCGTGATCGGTGAGGGCGGCTCGGGTGGTGCCTTGGGCATCGGTGTGGCCGACCGCCAGCTGATGTTCCAGCACAGCGTGTACACCGTGGCCAGCCCGGAAGCCTGTGCGTCGATTCTCTGGCGCGATGCCGCCAAGGCGCCGGTGGCGGCCGAAGCCCTGAAGATCACAGCCCCGGATCTGCAGAAGCTGGGCATCATCGATGTGGTGATCCCCGAACCCTCGGGCGGCAACCACTGGGCGCCGCGGCAGGCGGCCGAAAGCCTGAAGGCCGCCCTGCTGCAGCAACTCACGGAGCTGCAGGCGCTGCCGGAGGCGGAGCTGCTGAACCAGCGCTACAGCAAGTTCCGGCGGATGGGCCGCTTTCTCGAGGCGGGCGCCCAGGACGCCAGCCTGAGCTCTTAAGGTTTCAGCTGGATTTGCGGCCGCGCAGCGGGCCCCTGCTCATCGTTTGTCGGCCTCTTCCCCCTCGCCCGTGGCTCTGATCACGGGCGCTTCCCGCGGCATTGGTGCCGCCACGGCGCGCCAGCTGGCCACCCAGGGCTATCAGCTGCTGCTCCTGGCCCGTTCTGCGCCAGAACTCGAGCAGCTGGCCGCCGAGCTGCGCGCCGATGGCCGCCGTGTGGAAACCCTGGTGCTCGACCTGGCGGACCCCGGCGCTATCGCCGCCGGTCTGGCGGATCTGCTGGGCCGGGGCCTGGCGCCATCGCTCGTGGTGAACAACGCCGGCGCTGCCTACACCGGCCCCCTGGCGGAGATGCCGGTGGCTCAGTGGCAGTGGTTGCTGCAGCTCAACCTCACCAGCGTGTTCCAGGTGTGCCAGGCGGTGCTGCCGATCCTGCGCCGCCAGGGGGGCGGCCACATCATCAACGTGAGCAGCCACGCCGCCCGCAACGCCTTCCCCGAATGGGGGGCCTACTGCGCCAGCAAGGCCGCCCTGGCCTCCTTCAGTCGCTGCCTGGCGGAGGAGGAGCGCTGCCATGGGATCAGGGTGTCCACGCTTACGCTCGGTGCGGTGAATACGCCCCTCTGGGACAGCGCCACGGTCCACAGCACGTTTGAGCGCCGTGCCATGCTTTCCCCCGAGCGAGCAGCCGAGGCGTTGGTGTCTCTGGCCCTGCAGCCGGCCTCCCAGATCGTGGAGGACCTCACCCTTATGCCCGCTGGCGGTGCTTTCTGAGCACTGCGGGATCACGCGATGACATCCACTCTTCCGTCCAGTATTTCCGGCCAGCTCGCCCCGGTGAGCAAGCGAATCCGCGAGCGTCTGGAGGCGGCCCAGGCCCCCTTCCTGGCGAACGACAACATCGCCCAGCACCTCGAGCCCGGCGAGCTGGATCAACTGGAGATCGAGGTGGCCAGCAAAGTGCGCGAGCTGCTCCGCAGCCTGGTGATCGATATCGATAACGACCACAACACCGAAGAAACGGCCGAGCGTGTCGCTCGTATGTACCTGCATGAGGTATTCAAGGGCCGTTATCACCGTCAACCCAAGATCGCCAGCTTCCCGAACGTTAAAAAGCTGGATGAGATTTATACCGTTGGTCCCATCACTGTTCGCTCTGCCTGCTCCCACCACCTGGTGCCGATCCTCGGCAGCTGCTGGATCGGAATCAAGCCCGGTGATCGCGTCATCGGCCTCTCCAAGTTTTCCCGCGTTGCCGACTGGGTGTTTTCCCGGCCACACATCCAGGAAGAGGCGGTGATGATCCTGGCCGACGAGATCGAACGCCTGTGTGAACCCCAGGGCCTGGCCATTCTGGTGAAGGCGCAGCACTACTGCATGAAGTGGCGGGGTGTGAAAGAGCCGCAAACCAGCATGGTGAACTCCGTGGTGCGCGGCGATTTCCGCCACGACCCCAGCCTCAAGGCTGAATTCTTCGAGCTGGTGAAGCAGCAGGAATCCCTGTTGGTACCCTGAATCACAGCAGCCCCCGGACTCGCTCCGGGGGCTGGCGGCGGTCAGGGCTGAACCGGTCCGATCGGCTTGGAAGCCACCCTCTTCACCACGCCGTTCTCGTTCACAACTGCCACCACGATCACCGACTGGCCGATGTCCACCGGGGCCGGTACGTAGGTGGTGCCCTGAGCCCCTTCAATCAACACCCAGCTGCGCTGGCCCGGTTGGATCCGATACCAGTGGTACTTCGCGCTGGGCAGGGCGGCCTGGGCATCGGCCACGGCCGTGGCTGTGAGCAGCTGACCCACTGCGGCATTGCCTGCCAGCAGCAGTTGCTGCAGCCCGTTGATGCGCTGCTGCACGGCCCCCTCCAGCTGGATGTTGTTGGAGATCTGCTGTTGCAGCTGAAGGATCTGCTGCTGCGGGCTTTCGGTGACCCCCGGCACGCACTGCAGCGTGGCGCCCACCAGCTGGCAGCCCACCAGATCCTGGGCTCGGCCCGTGCCGGCGCACAGGCCCCAGAGGCTGGCTGCGGCCAGCAGGGTCAGGGTGCGGCGGATTGCAGCGGTGGAACGGGCCATGCCCTTGCATTCAGGTGGCCTGATCCTGGCGGAACGCCGCCACCGCATCCACCAGCGCCGCCACTCGGCGCAGATCCTTGTCGCCCGGTGCACGCTCTACCCCGCTGGAGGCATCCAGGCCATTGGGGCCCCCCGGGCTCAGGGCCGTGAGGCTGCCGCTGACGCGATCGGCGTTGATCCCGCCCGCCAGCCACCAGGGCACCGGAGGTGCAAACCCCTTCAGCCATTCCACCGGAATGCGATGGCCCGTGCCCCCCAGCTGATCGGGCACCCAGGCATCCAGCAGCAGGGCTTCCACCAGGGGGCCGTAGGTCTCCGCCTGCTCCAGATCGGCCCGGCAGCGGATCCGCAGCGCCTTCCACAACCCCACGGATGGCCCGAGAACCTGCCGCAGCTGGCGGATGCGCTCCGGTGATTCGCCGCCATGCAGTTGCACCACCTGATGGCCGGCATCGGCGCGCAGCAGTTCCAGCTCGTGATCGCTGGGATCGGCCACCACCAGCACGCCGAGAGCCGCCGGGTTGGCGGCGGCCACGGCGGCCCAGAGTGCCGGCCGCTGGGCCGGCTCCAGCCATCGGGCCGAGCTGGGCACCGCGATCACCCCGATGGCCTCCACCCCCAGGGCCGCCACCTGCGCCGCCTGTTGCGGTTGGCGCAGGCCGCACACCTTCAGCCAGGGCTGGCGGCTGGCGGGGGGGAGGGGCTGCCTGCTCACGCCCATCACCGACGGCCCCATGCCTGCGCCCTTTCTAGGATCCTGACATCGGCGGCGATCGTGTGGGAGAGGGCTGGCAGCTGCTGACGATCCGCGGCATTCCCCTGCGCATCCATCCCAGCTGGTTCGTGATCCTGGCGTTGGCCACCGTGGCCTTCCAGCAGCAGTACGCCCAGGAGCTGGCGGGGGATGCGGCGGCCACCCCCTGGCTTTGGGGGTTGGGCCTGCTCACGGCGCTGCTGTTGTTTGGATCGGTGCTGTTGCACGAGCTGGGCCATTCCCTTGTGGCCCTCAGCCAGGGGGTGAAGGTGCGCAGCATCACCCTGTTCCTGCTGGGTGGTGTCGCCAGCGTGGAGCGCGAATGCTCCACCGCCATGGGCTCGCTGCTGGTGGCCGCCGCCGGCCCGTTGGTGAGCCTCGTGCTGGCTGGGCTGCTGCTGCTGGGGCGCCATGGCGCCGCCCATGCCTCGCCGCTGCTGGGGGCGATGTGCGACGAGCTGGGGGTGTTGAACCTGATGCTTGCCCTGTTCAACCTGCTGCCGGGCCTGCCGCTCGACGGCGGGCTGATCCTCAAGGCCCTGGTGTGGCAGTTCACCGGCAGCCAGCGCCGCGGTGTTCAGGTGGCCACCGCCAGCGGCCGTTTCCTCTCCCTGCTGGCCATCGGCCTGGGGGTGGTGCTGCTGCTGCGGGGTGGCAGCGCCGGTGGGTTGTGGCTGATGCTGCTGGGGTGGTTCGGCCTCGGTGCCGCCCGCAACCAAACCCAGCTGCTGGCCCTGCAGGCCGCCCTGCGCGAGCTCAGCGTGAAACAGGCGGCCCAGCGCCGCTTCCGGGTGCTGGAGGCCGGCCAGAGCCTGCGAGACCTGAGCCGCGTGCGGCTGCGGGAGGGTGAGGGCCCTGCCGACTGGCTGTTGGTGTGCGACCGCGGCCGCTGGCAGGGCTGGATCGATGACACACCACTGCAAGCTCTGCCGGTGCAGCGCTGGGACAGCGAGCGCATCGGCGACCACATGCAGCCCCTGAGCCAGCTGCCCTCGATCGGCGTAGCGGCCCCGTTGTGGCAGGCCGTGCTGCAACTGGAGGAGCCGGACACGCGCCGCCTGCTGGTGCTCAGCCCGGCAGGGCTTCCCAGCGGCACCCTGGAGCGGCCTGAGCTGGCGGAAGCGGTGCTCGAGCGCCTGGGGGTGCGCCTGCCGGCCCCCATCCTGGAGGCGGCCCGCCGCCAGGGGGTGTATCCCCTGGGCATGGCCCTGCCTGCCGTGGCGCGCAGCATGCAGGCCTCGGAGCGTTAAGGGCCGGGGTCCAGGCTGGTCAGCTCCTCTGGGCTGAGGGGCTGGTCCTTGAGGGGGGCGCCGCAGAGCTCGCGGCTTGCAGCCCGGCGCAGCAGCATCTCCAGCTCTGGGCCCTGACCATGGCTGGGCAGGGGCGGCAGCGCCGGCGGGCTGCTGCTGAACACCTGCTGCCAGAGCCCCGCCGGAGGGTTCAGCAGGATGCTGCCGTGTTGCAGCAGGTACGGGCCTCGCCACAGCTGGGCGCTGCCGATGCGTTTGGCGCCATTGGCGTGCACCAGGTCGGCCGCGGTGCCACTGGCGAAGCAATTGGCACGCCCCTGGGCATCACGGCCGGCCTGCGTGCCGAACTGCAGCGGTTGCCCGAGGGCTTCGAAGGCTGCCTGCAACCAGCGGCAGCTCAGCCCATAGGCCTCCTGGCGCCTCGCGCTGGGCGGGCGCCAGGCCAGGGCGTAGGTGAGATCGCCGGCATGCAGCACCGCCCGGCCGCCGCTGGGGCGTCGCACGCGCTCGATCAGGCCCGCCTGCTCCAGGGCTGGCCAGTGGGCCTCCTGCCGCCGTTGGTGCACCCCGAGGGAGAGGGTGGGCCGGCTCCAGCGATACAGCCGCAGCGCCGGACTGCCACCGGCCATCAGCTGCTCCAGCATCCAGATGTCGAGAGCCATCTGCCGGGCGCCGCCGGCGGTGATCGGGGGGATCCAGCGCCAGGTCATGGCCGGTGGAGACGAGCGGCGGAACGGGGATGGGGGATGCTGGCGCGATGTGAGCGCCGGCCGATGCCCTGGGAGCTACTGCCCCTGTTGCCCCTCGGCATCCTGGCGGGGCTGTTGTCGGGCCTGCTGGGGATCGGTGGCGGCCTGATCTTCTCGCCCCTGCTGTTGGCCCTCGGCCTCTCCCCCCATCACGCCCTGGCCACCAGCACCCTGGCCATCGTGCCCACCACCCTGGCCGGCAGCTGGACCCACCTGCGCAGCGGCCAGGTGCCCCGCCCGGCGACCGCTGCCATCGCGGCCGGCGCCGCGGCAGGAGCGCTGCTGTTCAGCCATGCCGGGGCCGCCCTGGCGGGCTGGCATCTGCTGGCCTTGCAGAGCCTGATGTACACCGTGCTGGCGTTCGTGGTGGCCCCCCGGCAGGACGCCGCTGCGTCTCAGGCCACCGGCACGGATCGCTTGCCCCTGGCCGGCATCGGTGCTGTTGGTCTGGTGGCTGGCCTGGCCAGCGGCATGCTCGGGGTCGGGGGAGGGCTGGTGATGGTGCCGTTGCTGGTGCGCCTCCTCGGCCTGCGGGTGTATCTGGCCATCCGGCTCAGCACCCTGGCGGTGTGCGCCTCGGCTGCCAGCGCCAGCGTCGCTTTGGTGGGCGATGGCCGGGCCCAGCCGCTGTTCGGCCTGCTGTTGGGGGGCATCGCGGCCCTGTCGGCCCAATGGTCTGCGGCGCGGCTGCAGCGGGTGAGTGAGCGGCGGCTCGTGCACCTGCTCCGTCTGCTGTGTGTGCTGCTGGCCGCTGATGGGGCCCGGCGGGCCCTGCTGCTGGTGTTGGCCTGAGCTCAGTCGAGCCCCTGCCACACGCTGCCATCGAGCTCGAAGCCAAGCACCGCGGCCATCTGCTCGAGGTTGCCGCGGCAATTGAGCCCCTGGCTGCGCGACCAGTGGTCCAGCAGGTAGAGCCGATGGGTCATCCACAGCTCCAGGCTGTCGGGTGCAAAGCGGATGCCCTCGCTGCGGCTGAAGCTGTGGGGGAGCAGCATCGCCACATGGCGGGTGAGCTGGCCGTTGCTGCGCTCCAGCAGCAGGGGCAGCCAGGGGCAGAGGGCATCGGCCCGCAGGCTCCACAGCCGCACCTCGGGGATCTCCGAGAGTTCGCGCGGATCTTCGGCCCCACGGGGCCAGTCGATCTGCAACCCCAGGCTGCCGCTGGCTGCCAGCAGCTGCTGGGGCTCCAGGGAGAACCAGGGCTGCAGGGGGCTCAGGTCGCGGCTCCGCACCTGATCGGCCGTGATCACCACCCGTGCAGGTTGGTTGCCGTGGTCCCCGGTGCAGCTGTCGCCACAGGTCTGGGCAGCAGGGGTCACGGGTGTCGCGCGATGGCCCTCGAACGTAGCCAGCGGCCATGGCGTTTAGGGCGGTGTCGAGCTGTGACAGGCCAGCCGCCAGGCGCGGCCGCTTCGGGCTGGTTGCGTGAGAATTGCGGTGCTGTTTGTTCCATTCAGGTCATGGTTTCGTCCCTCACCCAGGCCGAGGTGCTGATTGCCCTGGTGGTGGCTGCCCATGCCGGTGTGCTGGCCGTGCGTCTGGCCGCCAGCCTCTACCGCGCCTGATTCCGCGCTGAAGACCGACGACCTTGGCAGCAACCCGGTGGCCTGCTACAAGCGGGCCATCGCTTCGATCCAACCCTTGAGCCTCGCGCGCCCTCGCCCGTCGTCCCCGCGTCATGCCCGGCAGCGCCCTCGATCTGAGCAGGCCGGACCATCCCGCAGTGTCGGCTCCACCGCTGAGGCCACACCGCCTGGTCTGCGCCCATCCAGTCCGGGCCAGGAGCTGATCTGCAGCAGCATCGGGCTCACCCTGAAGGCCAGCCTGGCGTTGGTGGCCTGCGTGAGCCTGGTGCGCCTTGGTGGTGCCTACCAGCAGCGCCTCGATCGCTATGGCGAGGTGAGCGCTGTGCACGACATTCAGGAGGCCAAGCTGCTCAAGGCCCGTAACCGTTTCGACAGCCTGTTCGCCACCGGTGGTGAGCAGAAGCTGCTCAAGGAACAGGATCAGTGGATTGCCCCCAACCGCCTGCGGGTGGTGTGGACCACCCCCGCCCAGCGCTGAGCCTGCCCGGCGTTTCCAACTGTTGAGCCGCCGCCGGCCGGAGTGACCCCCGGCGCGGCCCTTCCGTAGGTTGTGGCACCGCTCCGCTCCGCAGCCTTCATGGTCGTCAGTTCCAGCGCCCCCAGCAGCCCCGGTGCCGTGCTGATCACGGGCACCACCTCCGGAGTGGGCCTGAATGCCACCAAGGCCCTGATCGATCGCGGTTGGACCGTGGTAACCGCCAACCGCGATCCTGTGCGCGCTGCCGCCGCCGCCGATGCCCTGGGCATCCCGCGCGATCGCCTGCACCACCTGCGAATCGATCTGGGAGATCTGGAGAGCGTGCGCGTGGGGGTGGAAACCCTGGTGGATTCGCTCGGCTTCGGGCTGGATGCCCTGGTGATCAATGCGGCCGTGTACAAGCCGCGGCTCAAGCAGCCCGAGCGCTCCCCCCAGGGCTACGAGCTGTCGATGGCCACCAACCACCTGGGGCACTTCCTGTTGATCCACCTGCTGCTGCCCCAGCTGCAGGCCTCCCAGCACCCCTCCCGCCGGGTGGTGATCCTCGGCACCGTCACCGCCAATTCCAAGGAACTGGGTGGCAAGATCCCCATCCCTGCCCCGGCCGATCTCGGGGATCTGAGCGGTTTCAAGGCCGGCTTCAAGGCGCCGATCGCCATGGCGAATGGCAAGCCGTTCAAGCCCGGCAAGGCCTACAAGGACAGCAAGCTCTGCAACATGATCACCACCCAGGAGCTGCACCGCCGCCTGCATCACTCCAGCGGCATTGTGTTCAGCTCGCTCTATCCGGGCTGTGTGGCCGATACGCCGCTGTTCCGCAACACGCCCAAGGCCTTCCAGACGATCTTTCCCTGGTTCCAGAAAAACATCACCGGCGGCTACGTGAGCCAGGCCCTGGCCGGCGAGCGCGTGGCCCAGGTGGTGGCCGATCCCGCCTTCGCGGTGTCAGGCGTGCACTGGAGCTGGGGCAATCGCCAGAAGCAGGGCGGCAAGCAGTTCAGCCAGGAACTCTCCGACAAGGCCAGCAACCCGGAGGTGGCCCAGGGGGTGTGGGAGGAATCGCTCAAGCTGGTGGGCCTGAGCGAGGGGGCCTGAGGTTCACAGGGGCAGCCCGGCCTGGCTCGTGGCTGCCCAACGGCACGGTTCAGTCGAATCCCAGCAGATCGAAGATCTCACGATCCTTGAGCGGTTCCACCTCCAGGGGCTTCACGTCGTCGAGCATCGTCTGGGCGAGCTTGAGATACTCCTGTTGCACGGCCTCCACCTCGGGGCTGGCGTCCATCTCGAAGATGGTGCACTTCTTCAGGCGAGAGCGGCGAATGGCATCCACACAGGGGAAGTGGGCCAGCGTCTTCATGCCCACGCGGTTGTTGAAGCGATCGATCTCATCGGTGGCTTCGGAGCGGTTGGCCACCACGCCCCCGAGGCGCACCTTGTAGTTCTTCGCCTTGGCCTGGATGGCGGCGATGATCCGGTTCATGGCGAAGATCGAATCGAAATCGTTCGCCGTCACGATCAGGCAGTAGTGGGCGTGCTGCAGCGGTGCCGCAAACCCGCCGCACACCACATCGCCCAGCACATCGAAGATCACCACATCGGTGTCTTCCAGCAGGTGGTGCTCCTTGAGCAGTTTCACCGTTTGGCCCGTCACGTAGCCACCGCAGCCGGTGCCCGCCGGCGGGCCGCCCGATTCCACGCACTGCACGCCGTTGTAGCCCTCGAACACGAAGTCTTCGGGGCGCAGCTCCTCGGTGTGGAAGTCCACGGTTTCCAGGATGTCGATCACCGTGGGCACCATCTGCTTGGTGAGCGTGAAGGTGCTGTCGTGCTTGGGGTCGCAGCCGATCTGCAGCACCCGTTTGCCCAGCTTGGAGAACGCTGCCGAGAGGTTGGAGCTGGTGGTGCTCTTGCCGATGCCGCCCTTGCCATAAACGGCAATCACCAGGGCGCCTTCCTCGATGCGCACCGTGTCGTCCTGATGCACCTGAACGCTGCCTTCCCCATCGGGGCGGGTCAATGTGGTCGTCATGGCGCGGAATTCTCGGGGTTGCAGTGCTGTTGGCATGCCCTGCCGGTTCATCCAACGCCTGCGCGAGGCGCTTGCCCAGCGTGGGCGTGTAAACCGAAACAGTGCGGAGCTGTTGATGCTGAAATCCCCATCATCGGTCTAGGTAGAAATAACTAGGCCCGGCGGGGGATCTGGCTTGGTGTCAGCGGCTGTAGTGGGCTTTGGCCTCATACAGGGCCTCGCTGTCGATCACGGGCAGGCCGCGCTCGCGGGCGAAGGCTTCGGTGTTGCGTCGCACCTTGCTGCGCACGAAGAAGGGAATCTTGGCGAGTTCCGCTTCCCCCTCGGCATTCCAGGCGGGCGCCCCCGAGCTGCTGGTGCTGCTGCTGGCCTCGCCGATCACGGCCGTGGCGGCTGTGGCCTGGGGTAGGGGCGCTGGCGCCCCATCCCCCAGGTGGCTGCGGTGGCCATCCACGAATTCGAAATCGTGGCGGAACATGCCGATCAGGTGCTCCTCCAGACCCATCATCAGCGGGTGCACCCAGGTGTCGAAGATCACATTGGCCCCCTCAAACCCCATCTGCGGGGCATAGCGGGCTGGCACATCCTGCACGTGCAGCGGTGTGCTGATCACCGCGCAGGGGATGCCGAGGCGTTTGGCGCTGTGGCGCTCCATCTGGGTGCCGAGCACCAGCTCCGGTGCTGCTTCGGCGATGGCGGCCTCCACGGCGAGGTAGTCGTCCGTGATCAGGGCCTCCAGGCCCAGCTCCTGGGCGGCGGCCCGCAGTTCACGGGCCTGCTCACGGCTGTAGCTGCCCAGGCCCACCACCTGGAACCCCAGCTCGCGGCTGGCGATGCGGGCAGCGGCGATGGCGTGGCTGGCGTCGCCGAACACGAACACCCGCTTGCCGGTGAGGTAGGTGGAATCCACCGAGCGCGAGTACCAGGGCAGCCGTGAGCGCCGCTCGGCCTGGCACACCCCGTCTGAACCGGGCTGCAGATCCGCCGGCAGATCCATGCCCAGCCGCGTGTGCAGCTCCCGCAGGAACTGCACCGTGGCGCCGATGCCGATCGGCACGGTGTGAACCGCCGGCATGCCGAACTGGCGCTCCAGCCAGCTGCACACCGGTCCTGCCACCGCCGGGTAGAGGGTCACGTTGGCATCGGCGCTGGGGATGCGCTGCAGATCCGCCGGCCGAGCCCCCAGGGGAGCCACCACGGCCACGTCGATGCCATAGCTGCCGAGCAGCTGGCTGATCTCGCGCACATCGTCGCGGCAGCGGAAGCCCAGCAGCGTGGGCCCCAGCAGATTCACCCGCGGCCGGCGGCCCTCGGTGCGCCAACGGGCAGGGTCGGGCCTGGGGGTGCCCGGCGGCGGCACCTGGGATTTGAGCAGGCCACGCACCAGCTGGTAAAAGGTTTCGGCGGCGCCCCAGTTCTCCTTCTTGGAGTAGGCCGGCAGATCCAGGTTCACCATCGGGATGCCGCCCAGGTCCATGCCGGCGGCCAGAGCACCGGGTTGGTCCTGAATCAGCTCGGCGGTGCAGCTTTCGCCCACCAGCAGGGCCTCCGGCTGGAAGCGCTGCACCGCATCGGCGATCGTGCGCTTCACCAGCTCGGCGGTGTCACCCCCCAGATCACGGGCCTGAAAGGTGGTGTAGGTCACGGGCGGACGCCGGTCACGCCGCTCGATCATCGTGAACAGCAGGTCGGCGTAGGTGTCGCCCTGGGGGGCATGCAGCACGTAGTGCACCCCTTCCATCGAAGCGGCGATGCGCATGGCGCCCACGTGGGGGGGGCCTTCGTAGGTCCAGAGGGTGAGTTCCATCGGTGGGGTCAGGCGAAGGAGAGCGCGGCGCGACGGCGCAGGGAGCGGGCGAACAGTTCGGCGAGGTCGCCGGCCTGATCGATGCCGTGGATGGGGCTGAACACCAGCTCGATCGACCACTTGGTGGCCATCCCCTCGGCCTCCAGGGGATTGGCCAGGCCCAGGCCGCAGAGCACCAGATCGGGTCGGGCCTGCCGCACCCTTGCCAGCTGGTTCTCCACGTGCTGCCCCTCGCTCAGTTGCGTGCCGGCCGGCAGCAGCTCCAGCTCCGCGGCCATCAACTGGCGATCCAGATAGGGCGTGCCCACCTCCACCAGCTCCATGCCGCACTCGCGGGCCAGGAAGCGGGCCAGGGGGATCTCCAGCTGGGAATCGGGCAGCAGGAACAGGCGTCGGCCCTGCAGCAGAGCCCGGTGCGGTTCCAGGGCGCGGCGGCCCCGTTCCACCAGCGGATCGAGCACCTCCGCCAGCCGCTCAGCCGAAACGGCGAAGGGGGTGCCAGCGAAGGCGGCGGCGGCGGCGGCCATCCAGGCGGTGCTGCCCTCCACGCCGAAGGGGTAGGGCGCGCGGATCAGCTCAGCGCCGCGATCGATCAGGGCCCGGGCGGTGCCGCTCAGATAGGGCTGGGCGAGCAGCAGCCTGGTGCCGGGCCCCACGGCCGGCAGCTCGCTGGAGCGCCGCGGCGGCAGGCTGGCCACGCGCTCGATGCCGAGCTTGTGGAACAGGCCGATCAGCCGGTCTTCCACCGCATCGGCCAGGGTGCCCACGATCAGCAGCTGCGGCTCCTCGCTGCGGGGCATCAGCGGGATCAGCGCCTGCAGGGCGCCATCCTCCCCCTGGGTGAAGGTGGTTTCAATGCCGCTGCCGCTGTAGTTCAACACCGTGACGCGGCCCAGGTGCTGGCGGTTGAGGCGCTCCGCCGCCTTGGCAAGATCCAGCTTGATCACCTCGCTTGGGCAGCTGCCCACCAGGAACAGCGTGCGGATCTCGGGCCGTCGCTCCAGCAGCTGGCCCACCAGGCGATCGAGTTCGTCGTTGGCATCGGCCAGGCCGGCCAGATCCCGCTCTCCGAGGATCGCGGTGCCGAAGCGCGGTTCGGCGAAGATCATCACCCCGGCGGCGCTCTGGATCAGGTGGGCGCAGGTGCGCGAGCCCACCACCAGGAAGAAGGCATCCGGCATGCGCCGGTGCAGCCACACGATCGAGGTGAGGCCGCAGAACACCTCCCGCTGGCCGCTTTCCTTCAACGGCGGGGGCAGGGTCTGCCCGGCCGCAGAGGCCTCACTCGCGATCTGCCCTTGAAGCGTTGGTGCTGTCGCCATTCCCGGACTCCTGCCGAGAGACGTCCCCCTCGCTAGCGCCGCCCGAGGGTGCTGGGGAAGCCTTCCGGTACAAGCGTTAGCAATGCGGTGTGGAAACGGCCACAGGGGCCCCTTCTCACCGCCGCCGGCTTCAGCTGCCGGGCAGGTTGGCCAGGGCCTCGCCCGAGCCCATCACCACCAGCAGCTCACCGGGCTGCAACACGTGGGAGGCCGGTGGATTCACATGCAGCTGGCCCGCCGGGCCGGCCGCCAGCACACTCACGGTGTAGTGCTTGCGCAGGTTCAGATCCCGCAGGGAGTGGCCCACGAAGCTTGCCGGCACCTTGATCTCCTCGATGGAGTTGCGGTCGTCAAGCCGCAACTGCTCCAGCAGGTTGGGGCGCACCAGCTCCACCCCCAGCCGCTGGCCCATCATCTTGGAGGGGAACACCACGCGGTCGGCCCCCACCCGCTGCAGCATCTTCATGTGCAGATCGCTGGTGGCCCGGGCGATCACCTGCTGCACGCGGGAGCCCGGCGCGTCCTTGCAGATCAGGGTGGCGGTGATGCTGGCCTCGATCGGTTCGCTGATGGCCACCACCACGGTGGGCATCTCCAGCACGCCGGCGGCCCGCAGCGCCTCCTCATCGGTGCAGTCCACCAGTCGAGCCTCGATCGCGGCATCCACCTTGCGCAGCTCATCGATCGCCCGCTGGTTCTGATCGATCGCCAGCACCTCAGCGCCGGAGCGCAGCAGTTCTGAACACACCGAGGAACCGAAACGCCCCACGCCGATCACCGCGAAACCAGAGGGCCGCGCCGCACCCTCGGCACCCCACTGCCACCACTGATTCACTGGCTCGACGCGAAGGGATTCTGTTTTAGGCGCACGCAGCCGGTACGCGGGCGATGGGCCTCACACATAGAGATCTTCCTTGGGGTAGCCCACCCGCTGCTGGGGCCTATGGCCGTAGAGCGCCGAGAGCAACAGCAGGATGCCGATTCGCCCCACAAACATGCCCACCACCAGCACCAGCTGCCCCCAGCGGTTGAGGTTGGCGGTGACCCCGAGATCGAGCCCCACGGTGCCAAAGGCGCTCACGCAGGTGAACAGTTTCTCGATGAAGCTGTAGGCCTGATGGCCTGGCAGGCCGCCGGCGGTGGGGCCGATCCCCAGCAGCAGGGCCATCAGCACCACGAACAGCAGTGAGGCCAGGGTCACCCCCACGGCCTTGAGCACCGTTGAATCAGGGATCTGGCGGTTGTGCAGCAGCACGTCATCGCGCTCCTGCAGGGTGGAGCGGGTGGCTCCCATCAGGATTGCGAAGGTGGTGGTCTTGATGCCGCCGCCGGTGCCGCCGGGGCTGGCGCCGATGAACATCAGCACGATCATCAGCAGCAGGCCGGCATCGGTGATGGTTTCTGCGGTGAGCGGAATCGTGTTGAAGCCGGCGGTGCGGGTGCTCACCGACTGAAACAGCGTGATCTGAAGCTTCTGCCAGAGGCTGAGATCGCCCAGGGCCCTGGCTTCAAAGCCGAAGTGCTCGGTGATCAGCAACCCCAAGGCCCCGCCCACGATCAGCAGGGCGGTGGTGCGCAGCACCAGACGGGTGTGCAGGCTGAGCCGGCGCAGCCGTTGCAGGCGGAACCGATTCACCCACAGATCGTTCACCACACGCCAGCCGATGCCGCCGATCACGATCATGCTGGCGATCACGCCGTTCACCACCGGGTTATCGCGGTAGGCCTCCAGGTTCTTGGCCCACAGCCCGAAGCCGGCGTTGTTGTAGGCGCTGATCACATGGAACAGCGAGGCCCACAGGCGTTGGCCCGGCTGTTCGATATCGGTGAACCCAAAGGCGTAGAGCACCACCGCCCCCAGGCCCATCACGCAGCAGGCGGTGAGCAGGATGCTGTTGAAGGTGGGGCCGATGCCGCCCACGCCGAACTCATCGAGGGCGCGGCCCTTGTCGAGGCGCTGCCGCAGTCCGCTGCGGCCCTGCACGAAGCCCTGCAGGAAGGTGGTGATCGCCATCAACCCCAGGCCGCCGGTCACGATCAGGCCGGCCAGCACGATCTGCCCCAGCAGGGTGAGATCCGTGTCCACCACGATGATCGAGAGGCCGGTCACCGTGATCGCCGAGGTCACGGTGAACAGGGCCTGCCACAGGCCCACCGCATCGGTGGAGCAGAGGGGCGAGGCCAGCAGAAACGTGCCCACCAGGATCACCAGCAGGCCGGTGACCACCGTGAA
>JBJTHL010000216.1:0-7575 GCA_046094445.1 Vulcanococcus sp. | reverse complement strand
CCGCCAGGCTGAGCAGGCCGATGGCGGGCAGATCGTCGAGCACCGACACCCCCACCAGCAGGCGTCCCGATGGTGTGTGTAGAGCGCGGCGCTGGGCCAGCAGCCGCAGGGTGACCCCGGTGCCGGTGGCCGCAACGCAGGCCAGGCACAGCAGGGCCGCGGGCGGCGGCAGAGCCAGCCAGTGCACCAGCGGCCAGTAGCCCAGCAGCGGCGCCAGGCAGCTCAGGGCCACCAGGCGGGCGATCGTGGCAGGCCGCGACGTGAGCAGATCGACCCGCACCTCCAGCCCCACCTGGAAGAACAGACCCAGCACCCCCAATTCGGTGAGAGCACTGAGGGGCTGGATCGCCGCGTAGGGCAGCACCGTGTTGCCCAACAGTGCACCGATGACCAGCTCCACCACGATCGCCGGCACCGCCCAGGGCGCCAGCCGCCCGGCCATCAGCCGAGCGATGGCCAGGCCGATCAGCAGGGTGAGCAGCGTGGCGAGCAGCGACGGGGAGGCCACAGCGAGATCAAGCAGGACCGTTCAATTGGATCCTGGACCCTCTCCATCGGCGGACCTGGGCGTCATGTCGGCCCCAACGGCCTTGCAGGACCCGATCGGGTCAACATCCGGGGCGACACCGAGGGCCTTGCGCAGGGCATCCATCTGACTGATCGACTGCAGATCGAGCGAGGCGGCCGCCTGCTCACACGCCAAACGGCGCAGGGCGGTGCCATCGGGGGGCCGACAGCCCGTGATAGCCACTGCCATCACCACCAGCAACTTGAGGGTGCCTCTGCCCATCCGTACGGTCCCAGACTCTCCATCACCTGAACCCTAGAGACGGCTCAGCAACCGACACAGGCTGACCGGTGGCTGACAGGCGAGGCATGAAGCGGGTTCGCTTCGATCAACTCAAGGCCGCCCTAGTGGGGGCGCCCCTGCCCACCAGCGCCCACGCCGAAGAACGCTTGAACAACGCTGAGGCCCTGGCGGTGCTCAGCTCCGACGCACTCTCCTCGGTGGCCTACGCCACCCAGGAAATCGTGCTGGTGCTGGGCATGGCCGGCGCCGCCGGGCTGGGCTTCACCCTGCCCATTACGGCACTGATCGTGGCCCTGATGGTGATCGTGGCCATCAGCTACCGGCAGACGATCAAGGCCTATCCCCAGGGCGGCGGTTCCTACCGCGTGAGCCATGAAAACCTGGGGGATGTGACCGGCCTGGTGGCCGGTGCTGCCCTCTCGATCGATTACGTGCTCACCGTGGCGGTGAGCACCGCCGCGGGCATCGCCGCCCTCACCTCCTATTTTCCGGCCCTCGGGCCCTATCGGGTGCTGCTCTGCCTGGTGGGGCTGGGCCTGTTGATGGTGGCCAACCTGCGCGGGCTGCGCTCCAGCGCCCAGCTGCTGAGCCTGCCCACCTATGTGTTCATGGTGGCGGTGTTCGCCCTGGTGATCGGCGGTCTGGTGCGCCTGGCCCACGGCGACCTGCCCGTGCTGGCCGCTGCGCAGCAGAACCTGCTGATGGCCGAGGAGCATGGTGTGGCCGCGAATCAGCTGGGGGCCGCCCTCACACCGGTGCTGCTGATGCGCGCCTTCAGCTCCGGCTGCGCCGCCCTCACCGGCATCGAAGCCATCAGTGATTCCGTGCTGGCCTTCCGCCCCACCGAATGGCGCAACGCCCGGCGGGTGCTCACGGTGATGGTGGTGATGCTGGCGTTGATGTTCAGCGGCATCAGCGTGCTGGCCCACCAGGTGGGAGCGGTGTATCAGGAGCACGGACCCACGCTGCTGTATCAGCTGGGCCAGGCGGTGTTCGGCAACGGGGTGCTGCTGCTGGTGCTGCAGCTAGCCACCCTGCTGATCCTGCTGCTGGCGGCCAACACCGCCTATGCCGACTTCCCGCGGCTGGCGAATTTTCTGGCCCAGGATGGCTACCTGCCCCGCCAGCTCGCCTCCCTGGGTGATCGGCTGGTGTTCAGCAATGGCATCCTGGCCCTGAGCACCTTCTCCGGCCTGCTGCTGGTGGTGTTCAACGGCAGCGTGTCGCGGTTGATTTCCCTGTATGCCGTGGGGGTATTTCTCAGCTTCACCCTCAGCCAGGCCGGCATGGTGGCGCACTGGTGGAAGGAGCGGGGGAGCGGCTGGCACGCCAAGAGCCTGATCAACGGCTTCGGCAGCGTCGTCACCGCCGTGGTCACGGCTGTTCTGCTCTACAGCAAGTTCACCCAGGGGGCTTGGTTGGTGGTGCTGGCGATCCCACTGCTGGTGAGCCTGTTCCTCACGATCAAGCGTCACTACGTAACCGTGTCCAAACGGCTGCGGCTGGCGAGCGACAAAAAGCTCAGCCTGCCGCTGGCCCCCGACCATGGCGGTGCACCGGTGGTGGTACTGGTGGGCCAGCTGCATCGCGGCAGTTTTGAGGCGGTGCGCTACGCCCGCACCATCGCCAAGGAGCTGGTGGCGGTGCATGTGGATCTGGGGCTGGGCAAGGCCGCCGCCTTCCGCGAGCAGTGGCAGCGTCAGCTGCCGGAGATCCCGCTGGTGATCCTGGACTCGCCCTACCGCTCCCTGATCACACCCGTTCTGGAGTTCGTGCACAGCTTTGAGGTGCAGCACCGCAAGGACCGCGACCGCTTCTGCACCGTGGTGCTGCCGGTGTTCGTGACCCGGCACCGTTGGGAGAACCTGCTGCACAACCAGAGCACGATCGCCCTGCGCAGTGCCCTGCGGGCCCAGGGCACGCGGGTGGTGACCACCGTGGGCTTTTATCTCTGAGGCCGCACCAGCCCTGAACCCAGCCGATGCTTCCGTTTCACTGGCTCACGCAAACCATCGCCTTCGGGCTGGGCATCTCCTTCAGCCCGATCAACATCGCCCTGGTGGCCCTGCTGTTGCTCGGCGCCCAACCGCTACGCCGCTGCGCCACCTTCCTGCTGGGCTGGATGCTGGCCAACGGCAGCGCCCTGGGGCTGGTAGTGGCCGTGGGCGGACGGCTCAGCTGGGCGATGCACATCGGCAGCCGCGGCCAGGTGCTGATCGATCTGCTCGGGGCCGGGGCTCTGCTGGGGCTGGGGCTGTTCCAGCTCACACCGGCGGTCGCCATCGGCGAGGAGAACTGGGCCCTGCAGCTGATGGGCAAACTGCCGGAGCTGGGGGTTGCTCCGCTGCTGGGCCTGGGAGCGGGCTGCGCCCTGGTGAGCCCGGAAAACCTGGTCTTTTATGTGAAGGAGGGCGGCATGCTGCTCACCAACCACACCAACCTGCGGGGGGATCTGGAGGTGGGGGCGGTGTTTGTGGCGCTCACCACCTCGCTGCTGCTGCTGCCACCGCTGCTGTGGCTGTGCAGCGGTGAACGGTTGCGGGCACCGCTCACCGTTCTCAACGACTGGCTGGTGCACCGCGCCGAATGGCTGGTGGGGGTGTTCGCCCTGGTGCTGAGTGCCTACCTGGGCTGGCAGGGCCTCGAGGGTCTGGCTCAGATGAAGTACATGGTCTGAGACTGGGCCTGCAGCAACGCATCCCGTTCCTGCACCAGATCCGCGAGGCTGGTGTCGGCCAGGGCGGCCATGCGTCGCTGGCGCAGCTGGGTCGACAGGCCGGCCACGACCGTCTGCTCGGGGCTCTGGTGGTCTGAGGTGGCTTTGTCGGGCCCGCCCTCCAGGCAGATGAGCACCTCGTCGAGGGTCACCGCCTCGGGCGAACGGGCCAGCACGTAACCGCCGCGGGGGCCGCGGGTGCTGCGCACAAAACCACCGCGGCGCAGGGCCGTCATCATCTGCTCGAGGTAGCGCTCGGGAATGCTCTGGCGTGCCGCGATCTCACCCACCTGCAGCCGCACACCGCTGGCCTGCACATCGGCCAGCTCGATCAGGGCGAGCAGGGCATAGGTGGTCTTGGCGCTGAAGCCCAAGCAGGCAATGGACAAGTGGAAGCAGTCTGACAGGCGAAAGGCGGCAAACCACTCGGGAACTCAGCGAAGCCCGAGCATCCAGCCACAGCTCCAGCACCCCATCGATCAGGGATCGGAGGGCATCCAACACGGAGCTTCTATCCCAAAGCCGATTCGCCGATCCAGCTGCCGTACTATCCCAGCTGCCTCGCCTGGCAACCGTGCCTGCACTCCTCACCGCCGTCCTGCAGCCTGGGGCGCTGATCACGCTGCTGGTATTGCTTGGCTCGGTGGGGCTGTTCATCACCGGATGGTTGGCTCCGGAGGTCACCGGGTTGCTGGCCGCGGCACTGCTGATTGTGGGAGGCGTGCTCAAGCCCAGCGAAGCCGTGGAGGGCTTCGGCAGCCCTGCCCTGATCACCCTGATGGGCTTGTTCGCACTCTCCGCCGGCTTGTTCCGCAGCGGCGGTCTCGACCGGCTCAGGGCCCTGATCGGCTCCGATGCCGTGCGCAGCCCCAAGCGCATGATCGCCCTGATGGTGGCTGCAGTGGGCCCGGTGTCGGCCTTCGTGCCCAACACGCCGATCGTGGCCAGCCTTCTGCCGGTGATCGAAGGCTGGTGTCAACGGCGCGGCATCTCACCCTCCAAGGTGCTTCTGCCCCTGTCATTCGCCACGGTCCTCGGCGGCACCATGACCCTGCTGGGCAGCTCGGTGAACCTGCTGGCCAGCGAAGTGAGCAGCAAGCTCGGCTACGGCGCCTTCGGCCTGTTCGGTTTCACCCCGATCGGCATCGGCGTGTGGCTGGTGGGCGGTGTGGTGATGGTGCTGCTGGCGGATCGCTTCCTGCCGGATCGCGGCCGCAATGACGACGATCTGATCGCCGACCTGGCCAGCAGCGGTTATCTCACCGAGGTGAAGATTCCCGAGGGCTCCGAGCTGATCGGCCAGTCGCTGCACGCCAGCCGGCTGCAGCGGCGCTTTGATGTGGATGTGCTGGAGCTGCATCGCGGCAGCGAGCGCTTCCTGCCGCCCCTGGCCGATCGAACCCTGATCCTGGGCGATCGCCTGCTGCTGCGCTGCAGTCGCGAAGACCTCCTGCGCCTGCAGCAGGACCACACCGTGGTGCTGGCCCCCACGCCCGAGGAACCCATTCGCCCGGATCAGCAGAACAACCAGCGCATGGTGGAGGTGTTGCTCCCCTCCGGCTCCAGCCTGTCGGGCGATTGCCTGCGCGATCTGCGGTTCCGGCAGCGTTACAACGTGACCGTTCTTGCCCTGCGCCGCGGCAACGCCGTGCTGCGCGAGCGCCTGGGGCGCGTGCTGCTGCGCGAGGGCGATGTGTTGCTGCTGCAGGGCCCAAAGGACGCCATCCGCGGCCTGCAGGCCAGCAATGATCTGGTGGTGCTCGAACAGCTGGAGAAGGATCTGCCCACCACCAGTCGCAAACGGCTGGCACTGCTGATCTGCGCCCTGGTGATCCTGCTGCCGGCCTTCAATCTGATCCCGCTGGTGGCGGCGGTGTTGCTGGGAACCGTGGCGATGGTGGCCAGCGGTTGTCTGCGGGCCGGTGAACTGCAGCGGGCCATTCGCCTCGATGTGATCCTGCTGCTGGGCTCCCTGAGCTGCTTCAGCGTGGCTCTGGAAAAGACAGGCCTGGCCGAGGCCATGGCCAAGGCTTTGCTGGTGGGCTTGCACCAATGGCCGGTGTACGGGGCCCTGTTGGTGGTGTTCCTGTTCACCACCCTGCTCACCGAGGTGATGAGCAATGCCGCCACCGTGGCGATGCTGATCCCGATTGCCGGCCAACTGGCGATGGGCCTGGGTCAACCGCCGATGGCCTTTATCTACACGGTGCTGTTTGGCGCCAGCCAGAGCTTTCTCAGCCCGGTTGGCTATCAGACCAACCTGATGGTGTTCGGCCCTGGCCGCTATCGGTTCCTGGATATCGCTCGCTACGGCATCCCGCTCACCATCACCATGACCTTCCTGGTGCCGCTGCTGGTGTGCCGCTGGTTCGGCATCTGACCCCAGCCACGCCACCAGGCCGGCAGGATGAACAGCAACGGGTTGCCTGCCCTCGCGGCCGATGCCACGCCTCAGCCACTGCCTTCGCCGCAACCGCCTCCGCCTCCGCCGCAACCGCCTTCGCCGCAACCGCGTCGTGCAGCAGCTGCGCCGCCGCCTGCTCTGGCTCTGGCGCCAGGAGGGCAGCCACGGCCAGCGGGCCCGCGGCCTGGCGGCCGGCGTGTTCACCGGCTGTTACCCCTTCTTCGGGCTGCAGATCGTGCTGGGGGTGGCCCTGGCCTCGCTGGTGCGCGGCAACCACCTGCTGGCCGCCGCCGGCACCTGGATCAGCAACCCGCTCACCTCGCTGCCCCTCTACTGGTTCAACTACCAGGTGGGGTGCTGGGTTCTGGGGGCCGGCCCGGCCTTTCCCTCCCTGCAGCAGGTGCAGGAGGGAGCCCTGTGGGACCTGGGCCTGGCCTTCAGCAGCCGCCTGATGCTCGGCTCCACCCTGGTGGGTGTGATCAGTGCGGTGCTGGTGGGCTTCGGGTTCTGGCACTGGAGCCATCGCCAGCCCAGCAGCCCCGGCCGCTGATCCCGATGGCGGCAACCTGATCAGGCCTGGGGTTCAGGCGCCTCCTCCACCGCCACCCGCTTCCAGCCGGCCAGCACGCCCAGGATGTCGGCGGCGCTCACCAGGCCCACGAACGCACCGAACTCATCCACCACCACCCGCACGGCGCTGCGATCGCCGCGGCGGAACGTGGTGAGCAGCCGATCAGCGCGGATCATCTCCGGCACAAAGTGGGGGGGATCGCACACCTGGCTCACCAGCCGATCCCCCTCACCGCGCAACAGCTCGGTGAGGGCCTGCTCCCGGCTCTGCACCCCCAGCACCTCATCCACCTCCTCCCCCAGCACCACCCACCAGGCGTCCTCTGGCGCGGCGATGATCGCGGCACGCACCTGCTCGAGGCTGCTGGCCCCCGGCAGCGACGGTGTCGCCACCCGGGCCACCATCAGCTCGCGGGCGGTGAGGTCGTTGAGGGCGAACACCTTGCCGATCATCGCCGCCTCATCGGCTTCGATCTGGCCCTGCTGTGAGCCGAGGCGGGCCATCAGGTGAATCTCCCGCTCGTTGGTGGTGAGCTCCGCCTCAGCGGTGATCGCCGGCATCAGCTTCTCCAGCAACAGCAGCAGCGGCAGGCTGAGCCTCTCCGCCAGCAGCAGCACCCGGGAGGCCACGAGGCCGATCGGCATGGCGAAGCTGTTGCCGATGGTTTTGGGCAGGATTTCAGCGAACAGAATCACCAGCAGCGTGAAGGCCACGTTGAAGCTGATCAGGCCGGCGGCACCGCCGAAGCCGCTGTGGAACACACCATCGGCCTGGCTGCCCAGCAGCATCGAGCCGGAGATGTTGAACAGGTTGTTGGCGACCACCAGCAGGGCCAGGGCCCGGCCAGGCCGGGCCTTGATCCGCTCCAGGGCCCGGGCCCCCGGCACCCGCTGCTGGGTGAGGGTATGCACCTGGATCGGGTTCACCGTGAGGATCGAGAGGCCGGTCACCGTGATCGCCGAGGTCACGGTGAACAGGGCCTGCCACAGGCCCACCGCATCGGTGGAGCAGAGGGGCGAGGCCAGCAGAAACGTGCCCACCAGGATCACCAGCAGGCCGGTGACCACCGTGAA
>JBJTHL010000215.1:0-4885 GCA_046094445.1 Vulcanococcus sp. | reverse complement strand
GGCCCTCAGCGCTGAGCTGTCGGCGCAGGAGCAGGCGTGGTGCGGTCCGCTGCCGGCGGCGATCGCCCACCGCTACACCGCCAGCCGCCGCTGGATGCGCCACTGCCTGGCGGAGCTGCTGGCCTGTGCCCCGGCGGCTGTGCCGTTGTGCAGTCCCCCGGGGCAGGCGCCGCAGCTGGGGGACCAGCTGGGTTGGCTCAGCCTCAGCCACAGCGGCGGCCTGCTGTTGCTGGGTTGGTCGTTGGCGCCGATCGGCGTGGATCTGGAATCGGCGACGCGGCCCCTGCGGCCTGAGCCCCTGGCCCGCCGTTTTTTTCCGGCTGAGGAGTGCGGCCGGCTGCTGGCCTTGCCCGAGGCCGCGCGGCGGCGGGCCTTCCTGGAGAGCTGGGTGCGTAAGGAGGCGGCGATCAAGTGGCAGGCCAACGGCCGATTGGCCGACGATCTGGCGCTGTGGAGCTGGGATGATCGCTGCGGGCAGCTCTGCCACGGCCGGGCCGGCTGGCGTCCGCCGGTGATCCTGCATCAGCAGGACGGCTGGTTGTGTGCGGCTGTTGGTGAAGCTGTCAGCCAGGGAATCTGGGGCTAGCGTTCGGCGCAGCCATTGGCCCGCTGCGATGCCGCTTGCCCTGCGCTGGAGTGTGGCCTCGCTGCTGGGGCTGCTGGGCCTGGCGGGGCTGGTGCAGTTGCCGCTGGCCCCACCCCTCGCCAGCCGCACCGGGCCGGAGACGGAGCGGGTGCTGGCGGATCTGGCCAGCCAGGAGAGCAGCCAGGATGCGCGCCAACGGGCCGCTGCCATGCTCAGCCGCTTCGTGGGTGGTGAGATCACCCGCTACTACTGGGGTGGCTTCAGTGGCTATCTGGATGTGCTCGGGCTCGAGGCGCCGGAGGACATGCGGGCCAGCATCCAGGAGCAACCCGATGCGGTGCAGCTCACGCTCGTTCCTCAAGCCGGTTCCGAGCGCTATGTGGCCCGGGTGGAGGCTCAGGAGGCAGTGCCCATGGGCGTGGCCTGCCGCGGCACAGGGAATCCCGGCCCGTTCGGCCAGCGCGGTGGAGAGCTGCTCTGCCCCCAGGGGTGGAAGCCGATGGCGCTGCAGAGTCCGCAGCGGCGGCAGCGTTGAGCAATGGCGGCTGAATGCATCAGCGCATCGATGCACCAAAGCTGAAATCTTCTGGGGCAGAGCGGGGTGAATCTGTTGGCGTCCGTCTTTTCTTTCACTAGCTTTTAACTGAAGAGTTCCTCTTGCTCCCGTGCTGACACGTTTGGTCGCCGGCCTTTGCGCCGGTGCTGCAGTTTCGGCTGTCTGTCTGCCCGCTTCCGCCGCCGTGGATAACGATCTGCCGGTGCGCTGGAACAGCGGCGGTGCTGTCTGGTCCACCAATCAGAGTGCTTTCGACAGCTTCCTCAAGGCTGGAGATGTCACCGATCGTGGCCTCGCCAGCGGCATCTCCCGTTCCGGTTGGACCGCCGATGAGCTGCGCAGCGGCATGACCAAGTCCTACAAGGTGGATTTGGTGGGTGTATCCCGCTTCCTGTACTCGGCTGCAGGCGTCAAGTTCCTCAAGAACCAATCCCGCAGCTATTTCCCCTACTGGACCATGTCCACCTTTGCGGTGGAAGGCTTGCGCTCGGCGATCATCGCCGATGCGGTCGACGGCTCGATTTCGTCGGCGGGCATCATGGCCAACCTGCCCACCGACTACCGCCTGGCGGACACCTGCAACACCTACGACGGCAAGCAGAACGTCTGCGCTGAAGGCAAGTGCACCACTGAAGCCCAGTGCACCTCGCTGCTGTCCTGGTACGTGTTCTTGCCGGCCTGCGTCCAGGCCAACCAGCTGGCTGATCCGGTGGCCGCTGTCCCGGCTGCAGCGGCACCGGTGCAGCAGCCGATCCGCGGCCTCTGGTGAGCTGAAGCGCCCTCAACAGCGCCTGCAACCCCCGGCCTGGCCGGGGTTTTTTTGTGGCCACGGCTGGCTGGAGGCTGCCCGCAATCGGAAGAAAAGCTGGTGCGAGCCGCCACCGCCGGCTGCCATCGCCGTACCGGGACTGTCGTCCTCTGCCTATCCGTTCCATGCGCAAGGCACTGTTCCCCCTGGCCGGCGCCGGCATCCTGCTGGCGGGCCTTTCGGCCCAGGCCACCCCTCAGGGGCCCACCACGATCAATTCCAACCAGGCTGGCGTGACCTACGGCTCGCCCACCTTCATCCATGAGGGCCTGCCCACGCAGACCGCCCGCGCCGTGAGCCAGGGCTTCGTGCGCTCCAACACCCTGCTGCCCCTGGGCGGCACCGCGGTGATGGATAACCCCGTGCCCGGCAACCTCTCCGATCTCTCCGGTTGGTCGCGCGATCAGCTGCAGGCCGGTCTCAGCAAGGAATACAACGTGGATGTGGCCGCCGTGGCCCGCTTCCTGTATTCCGAGAAGGGCGAAGCCTTCCTGTCGGAGAGCATCCGTCAGAACAATTACACCCCTTATTACAGCCAGCAGAACAGCCTGCAGGCGGTGCGCAGCGCCATCATTCTCGATTCGGCTGACGGCAAGCTGTCCAGCTACGGGATGATGAGCAATCTGCCCACCGATCAGCGCCTGCAGGGAGCCATGAAGGTGTGCGATGTCAGCGACGCCAACAACAGCCAGAAGGCCACCTCGCTGCTGAGCTGGTACATGAACACGCCGGCCTGCATCCAGACCTACACCGCCGAGGCGCCCGCAGCACCGGCCCAGGCGCCCATCGCTGCGCCGGTGCGCGGCCTGTGGTGATCGCCTCAGGGGCGCTCTGAGGCCCATCGCCCCGGCCGTTATGAGGCCGGGGCTTTTCCTCGGCGTGCCAGGAGCAGGTGGTGTGCCAGGCGCTGCGGTAGCCGTTGACCCTGCCGCTGGCGCAGGGTGTCCAGCAGGCGTTGTTCCTGATCAGGGCGAAGCAGGCGCTGCAGCTGCCGGCGGTAGCCGCTCTGCGGTTCGAGCCAGCGGTTGAGCAGCTCCGCGCTCAGGCTCAGCTCCAGATCCTCCTGCCAGGACTGGCACGACCAGCGCCAGCCCTGTTCCTCCAGCAGCGGCGCCAAGTGGCTGGGCTCCGGTGGGGCCGCCAGCCAGGCGCCCTCGGCGGCCGCCACCGTGTTCAACACGTCTGCCAGCGGGCCATCTCCCTGGGTGCCCAGCGCCAGCAAGGCCCCGGCGGGCCCCAGCAAGGGTGTGCTGAACAGCAACCGCAGCTCGGCATTCGGGCTGGCGATGGTGCTGAGCAGGGTGAGCCGTTGCTCCAGCTCGGGCGCCCGCAGACCACGCCAGGGGTGGCGGCCGGCGATCCACTCGAAGCGCTCCGCGGGCTCCAGCGCGGCGCTGAGGTCGTCGTTGGCACAGCCCACGAGCCGCGGCCGTTGCAGCTGGTCCAGCACCTGCAGCTGGGCTTCCAGGCGGCGGCGGTCGGCCTCGCTGGCCGCCTGCAGCACCACGCCCCCCTCCGGGGTGTGCTGCAGCGGATCGAGGGCCCAGAGCAGGGAGCGGGCCTCCAGGATCAGCACGCGATCGTGGCGTTGCCAGCGGGCCCCGTCCCAGAGCCGCTCCCGCAGCCGATCCAGCCGTTGCCCTTCGCTGCCGAGCTGGCGTTGCAGCCAGCGCTCCAGAGCCGGATCATCGGGCGCACTGCTGAGCACCTCCCCCTGTTCGGCGGCGTGCTCGGCAGCGGCGGCCAGCTGGGCAGCACGCCGCTGCTGCAGCAGGGCACGGCGCTCCCCCTCCCAGCCGAGGTTGCCCGGCTGCCAGAACAGCTGTCCCTGCAGGGCGCTGGGCAGGTACTGCTGCGCCACCCAGTGCTCCGCGTAGGCATGGGGGTAGCGGTAGCCCACCCCATCCCCGAAGGCCTGACCATCGCGGTTGGCATCCCGCAGGTGGCTGGGTACCTGCTGACGGTTGCTCTCGCGCACCTGCTTGAGGGCATCGAACACCCCCAGCAGGCTGTTGCTTTTCTCGGTACCCGCCAAATACACCGCGGCCTGGGCCAGCGGGTAGAGCCCCTCCGGCAGGCCGATGCGGTCGAAGGCCGCGGCGCAGGCCTCCACCACCACGATCGCCTGCGGGTCCGCCAAGCCGATGTCCTCGCCAGCGCTGATCAACATCCGCCGCAGGATGAAGCGCGGGCTCTCGCCGGCCTCCAGCATCCGTGCCAGCCAGAACAGGGCGGCATCGGCATCGCTGCCCCGCAGGGATTTGATGAAGGCGCTGATGGTGTCGAAGTGGGCGTCCCCCTGCTTGTCGTACAGCACGGCCCGCTGCTGGATGGATTCCTCGGCGATGGCCAGGTCGATGGCGATCACGCCGTCGCCGTTGGGGTCGGTGGTCTCCACCGCCAGTTCCAGGGCGTTGAGCAGGCTGCGGGCGTCGCCGCCGGCTACATCCACCAGATGGGCGATCGCCTCCTCGCTGATCGTGATCGGCCGATTGCCGTAGCCCCGCTCCGGATCGCGCAGTGCCCGCAGCAGCAGCTCGCGGAGGTGTTTCGGCTGGAGGGGTTGGAGCCGGAACAGGCGGGCGCGGCTCACCAGCGCCTTGTTCACCTCGAAATAAGGGTTCTCGGTGGTGGCGCCGATCAGGGTGACGGTGCCGTTCTCCACCCACGGCAGCAGTGCATCCTGCTGGGCGCTGTTGAAGCGATGCACTTCATCAATGAACAGCAGGCTGCGCAGGCCGTGGCGCTCCAGCCGCGACTGCGCGGCCTCCACTTCGGCGCGCAGGTCTTTCACGCCGGCCAGCACGGCATTCAGGCTGCCGAAGTGGAGGCCGCGCAGTCGCGGCTGGAGCGCCACGGCCTGCGCAGCCTGCTGTTCATTGATGAAGTGCATCGCTTCAACAGCGCCCAGCAGGATGCACTGCTGCCGTGGGTG
>JBJTHL010000214.1:0-7853 GCA_046094445.1 Vulcanococcus sp. | reverse complement strand
CGGGATCCTCCACGAAGGCGATCACGGTGCTGCCGTTCTTCATCGGCCCGGGCTCGCGCACCACGTTGCCGCCCCGGGCCCGGATGCCGTCGCAGACGGCATGAATGTCGTCCACACCGAGGGCGATGTGGCCGTAGCCGGTTCCGATCTCATAGTGATCGGTATCCCAGTTGTGGGTGAGCTCCAGCACGCTGGTGTCGCTCTCATCGCCGTAGCCCACGAAGGCCAGGGTGAAGCGACCGCGCCGGGGTAGTCCTTGCGCCGCAGCAGGCGCATGCCGAGCACCTCGGTGTAGAAGGCCAGCGAGCGCTCCAGGTCGCCGACCCGCAGCATGGTGTGCAGCAGTCGCATGGGCGTGGCTCGCGAAACGAAAGAAGCGTTGGGCCATCGCGGCGGGCAGGGGGCCAGCGCCGTCGGCAGTGCCCGCATTCTGACCAGAGCCCACCAGAGGGCGCCAAGGGGCAGCGTCCTCACCTGAGCACCGTTCAGTGCCAACGGTCACCAAAGGTGCGGCGGGGGCGACCCATAGGATCCTGCCAACGCACCTGTCGCGTCCCTTAGTCGCGTACCAAGACCGCTGTGATCGACACTCTCGACCTCGTGATTGACACCATCGTGGCCCGGGAGGTGCTCGACTCCCGCGGCACCCCCACGGTGGAAGCCGAGGTGATGCTCGAGGGCGGTGCCAGCGGCCGAGCGATCGTGCCCAGCGGCGCCAGCACCGGCGCCCACGAGGCCTGTGAACTGCGCGATGGCGACAGCCGCTACGGCGGCAAGGGCGTGCTGCAGGCCGTGACCAACGTGGAAGAGAAGATCGCGCCGGCCCTCTGCGGGCTCAGCGCCCTCGATCAGGCCGCCGTGGATGCGGCGATGATCGAGCTCGACGGGTCCGACAACAAATCCGCCCTGGGTGCCAACGCGATCCTGGCGGTGAGCCTGGCCACCGCCCGGGCCGCCGCCAACGGCGTGGGCCTGCCGCTCTACCGCTATCTGGGGGGCCCGATGGCCAGCCTGCTGCCGGTGCCGCTGATGAACGTGATCAACGGCGGCGCCCACGCAGCCAACAGCCTCGACTTCCAGGAGTTCATGCTGGTGCCCCACGGGGCCCCCAGCTTCCGTGAAGCCCTGCGCATGGGCACCGAGGTGTTCCACACCCTCAAGGGTCTGCTCAAGGACAAGGGCCTCAGCACCGCTGTGGGCGACGAGGGCGGCTTCGCCCCCGATCTGGGCAACATGGAGGCCGGCGAGCTGCTGGTGCAGGCCATTGAGAAGGCCGGCTACCGCCCCGGCGATCAGATCTCCCTGGCCCTGGATGTGGCCAGCACCGAATTCTTCAAGGACGGCCGCTATGCCTTCGACGGCGGCAGCTACACCAGCGCCGAGATGGTGGAACAGCTGGCGGCCCTGGTGAACCGCTTCCCGATCGTGTCGATCGAGGATGGCGTGGCCGAAGACGACTGGGACGGCTGGAAGCTGCTGACCGACCGCCTGGGCAGCACGGTGCAGCTGGTGGGTGACGATCTGTTCGTGACCAACAGCGCCCGCCTGCAGCGCGGCCTCGATCTGGGTGTGGCCAACTCGATCCTGATCAAGGTGAACCAGATCGGCTCCCTCACCGAAACCCTGCAGGCGATCGACCTGGCCGGCCGCGCCGGCTACACCAGCGTGATCTCGCACCGCTCCGGCGAAACCGAAGACACCACCATCGCCGACCTGGCTGTCGCCACCCGTGCTGGCCAGATCAAGACCGGCTCCCTCAGCCGCAGCGAGCGGGTGGCCAAATACAACCAACTGCTGCGCATTGAAGACGAGCTGGGTAGCCAGGCCGTCTACGCCGGCGCCGCCGATCGCGGCCCGCGGGGCAAGGCGGTGTGATCGGCCTCGGCCGCTGACAAGGGCCGCCCGGCCTGGTTACCTTGAAACCTCGATCGTTCAGGCAATCGAACGGTGCGGGAGGCTCAACCCCCTGAATGAGCGGCACAACCCCAGAGATCGATGCGCTCGCGGGCAACCTCGATCCGCGCACCGGGTGTTCACGCCTCTGTTACACCCTCGCGGGCATCGGCCTGGCCATCAGCGCCGCCTCAGCGCTCAGCACCTATCACCTGCTGCATGAACCCCTGGAGGCGGTCGGCGCCTCCGTGGTGGAGCACCTGGCCTCGTCGAAGTGCACGGCGATCTCCAGGGCCCTCACCGCCCTCACGGTGGCCAAGCACGACGTGCTCAACGGCGAACCGGAAGGGGAACGCAGCCAACCCGATGCCCATGCATCCGTGGGTGTGGTCACCCCGGGGACCTGGGACCTGGAGAACTACCACTCCTCCACGCTGCCTGCCGACAAGGCCATCGCCACGCTGCGCTCCCTGCCACTGTTGGCGCTGAATCCCGGCAAGACCACCCAATCCTCCCCGCTTCCGATCAGCGAGCAGAAGCAGCCAGCCCACGTCCACCACCAAGCCCCAGAGCACAACGACCTCACCAAGCACAGCTGCAACCAGCTGGGGTACGGCCTCAGTCCATCAGCGGTGCGGGTGTTCCGGGCTCCCCATCTCCCCGATGGCTGGTTGGCGTTCCTGCAGGGGCCCTGGAACCAGGAGGGCCAGCGCAAAGTGAGTTTCGCCCTGGTAGACCTCAGAGCCAGCACGATGGAGATGGGCGTCGACCATCACGCCATGGATGGGCTCTTCCCCGGGGGCCTGAATCACAAGTTGGCGATCCAGGTCAGCCTGCACCCGCTGAGCATGCTGGACAATCACCAGCTCATGCACAACGCTGTGCTGGATCTGGCGGAAGAAGACCGTCATCTACACGAGCTGCGAATCGTGCCGTTCGCCAATCAGTTGGTGAGCACCCACCTGCAGATCGATCACCGGGCCCTGGATCGCATCTCACGCCGCTCAGCGGCCCTGGTGTTCCTGATGGGCCTGCTGGCCACCACCGCCGTGGTGCTGGTGAGCCGCAGTTCCGAGCTGCGGCTCCATCGGCTCAACCAGGCCCTGCTACAGGAAAGCCGCAGCGACGGCCTCACCCGCATTGCCAACCGCCGCGCCTGGGACGAAGCCCTCGCCCTGGAGGAGAGCCGCCGCCAGCGTTCCAGCACCAGCTTCGGGGTGGTGGTCGTGGATCTCGACCGCTTCAAGAAGATCAACGATCTGCAGGGCCATCAGGTGGGGGATCAGGTGCTGCAGGTCACGGCATCCGTGCTGGCCTCACAGCTGCGCAGCACCGATCTGCTCGCCAGGGTCGGTGGGGATGAATTCGCCGTGCTGGTGTTCAATCCAACCCCCAATGGTCTCGACGACCTGACCACACGGCTGCGCCGCAACCTGCGGACGGCTGGCATCGAAGCCTCGATCGGCAGCGCCACGGGCGATCCGGGGCTGAGCCTCGAGCAAACCTGGGCAAGGGCCGACGCCGTGATGTACCGCAGCAAACTCGGCTCCCCTGAGCGTGCACGCTCAGGGGAGCCCACTCCGATCCCTGAACCAGCCAACGACAACGCATGAACACGATCACGACGACGATGAATCGCTTCAAGAAGGCCCTGGGCCTTCCCGAAAGCGTGGGCCTGTTCGGCCTGTTCCGTGTGTGCCCCCTGCTGATGGTGCTGGTGCTGCTCGCCCTGACAGCCGGTGCCGTAGTGCTGCTGAACTGAGGGCGCCAACGAGCGCAACCGGAGTCATGCTCAGGGACGTCCCTGCATTGCCTCCAGGCGGCCATCGCGGCGTAGCCGCGCTTGCAACTTCAACCAGCTGAAACCCACCGGCAGGCCAAGCAGCAGGGGAATGGCGGTGAGGGCAGGGCGGGCGCTGGCGGCCAGCAGGGCAGCGGCCACGGCCAGGGCCCCCAGCAGCACCGACTGGCCGGCGGTCTGCTGGCTCAAGGCCAGGCGGCGCAACAGGCGATCGGTTTCACCGGCGCGGATCTGCACCTGCAGATCGCCCTGCTCGATGCGGGAGAGGCTCTCCTCCAGCCGCTGGGGCAGACCCAGCGCGCGGCTGCCCACCTCCATCGCCTGACTGCCCAGCTGATTGATCAGATCGTTGGTTCCGGAACCGGAAGCGCTCATCAGCGGCAGCAGATAGGGGCGGGCAATGGCCACGAGGCTAAAGCCGGGATCGAGGCTGCGGCCCACCCCCTCAAACGTGGAGAGAGCCCGCATCACAAAGATCAGCTCCGGCGGCAGCCGGAAGGGCTGGCCGTACACCAGGGAATAGAGATCACCCGAGAGCTTCTCGAGCACGTTGGCCGAAAAGGGCGGGGTGAGGGCCTCACGCAGCATCAGCCGCACCAGCCGCCGCACCGGGCCGGGGTCGATGTCGGCAGCGATCACGCCAGCCGCCTGCAGTTCGCCCACCAGGCCGGCGGCGTCGCGGGCGGCGGCAGCGGTCACCATCCGGCCCAGGCGGCTGCGCAGCCGCTGGGAGAGGGTGCCCACCATGCCGAAGTCGTAATAGATCAGGGCGCCATCACGGGCGACGGCCAGGTTGCCCGGATGGGGATCGGCATGAAAGAAGCCGAAACGCACCAGCTGCTGCAGATAACTGGCGGCACCCTTTTCGGCCACGGCCGCCGGATCGATGCCGGCCTCGAGAATCGCCTGGCGATCGGTGATCTTGATACCCGGCACGTAATCCAGGCACAGCACACGCCGGCTGCTGAGCTCCCACACCACCGCCGGAATGCGGATGCCGGGATCCTCCAGAAACTGCTGCCGAAAGCGGGCGGCGTGCTGGGCCTCCAAGCGAAAATCGAGCTCCCGCAGCAGCACCCGCCGGCATTCCTGGGCGATGGCCACCCAATCGCGCCCCAAACCCCAGCGGGGATGGCGCTGCAGCACCGCCGCCACCTGCTGCAACACCTCCAGATCGAGGCGGAACAGGCGCTCCAGGCCGGGGCGCTGGATTTTGAACACCACCTGGCGGCCGCTGCGCAGGCTGGCGCGGTGCACCTGGGCCAGGGAGGCGGCCCCGAGCGGTTCAACCTCCAGATCCACGATCTCGGCGCAGCGCTCACCGAGCTCCTGCTCCAGCAGGGCCTGGGCGGTGTCGAACGGGAAGGGGGGAACGCTGTCCTGCAGGCGGGAGAGCTCCTCCACCCAGCAGGCGGGCAGCACATCGGGGCGCGCCGACAGCAGCTGGCCGAGCTTGATGAAGGCCGACCCCAGCGCCAGCAGCTGGCCGGTGAGCCAGTGGGCCCGCCGCCGCTGGCGTGCCAGCCGGCGCTCGGGGGTCACGCCACCGGGATAGCTCCAGGCGACCCCATCCCACCAGAGCAGCAACACCAACTGCAGCACCGCGCGCCAGATGCTGAGGGAACGCAGCAGGCCACGCAGGCCCTGCAACAGCCGGCCCATCAGGCCCGTTCCTCGAGCCGGCGCGCCAGGCGGGCCACCGTGGCCCGCAAGGCATCCACCTGCTCCTGGGGATCCTCGCCGTACCCCGCCGCCGGGCCGGCGGCCCCATCCCCCTCGGCAGCGTCGTCCGCGAAGGGGTCATCGAGGCGGCGCGCCTCCAGCTCCACCTCCTCCACAAACAGCTCCCATTCCTGACGCAACCGCTCAGGAGCGTCTTGGGCCAGCACCGCCAGGTTGGCGGCGGCATCGGCCAGGCCACTGCCCAGGCGCGCCGAGAGCCGATTGATGGCGGCCTGAACCAGGGTCTGGGGGGCGCTCATGGCTGCCGCGGTGGGTGCTGGCCAAACTGTGGCAGATCAGGGCCGCACCGGCGCGGGTGCCGCCGGCAGCGGCGGCGGCGTGGCGGGAGCGGCGGGCGCAGCGGCAGGCGCAGCAGCAGGCCCAGGGCCGCCCTCCAGGCCGGCGCCGAGGGGATCGGCCGCAGGCTCGGCGGGGGCAGGCGGGGCCTCAGGCAACACCTCCGAGGCCTCCGGTTGCGGCTCCGCCGCCTGGCGCTCAAGCTCCTGCAGCTCCTGATTGCCACGCAACTCGTCATCCGCCGCCCCGAAGCGCAACCGCAGGCTCTCCAGGCTGGTGCCCGGAAACACCTGCACATCAAACCCCTGGCCGAAGCGGATCAACTCCCCCACATTCAGCGCCAGCAGGCGCTGGCTCACGCCGTAGGCCAGGCCGAAGCACACCCCGGCCACCAACGGCCCCGCCCAGATCGGTCGCCGGGCGGCAGGAGCTGTGGGGCCGGCCTGGGTCATGCCTGCTGCGCGCCAGTGGATGGGCAGCACGACGCTAGCCGTGGCCCCAGGCACGGCCAGCAACCGCAGCGGGCTACGTCATGTAATCGGCGTTAATATACTACGCTGCCCAGGACCCTTGCCATAACTGACTTTTTGCAGGCGACTAGGTGACACACCCTTGACACAGACCCTGTGAGCACCTAGCGTCCGCCACAGATTTGACGCACTCGTGCCGTGCCCAGAAAGGAGGGCGGAACACTCGTTCTAAACAAAACGAAAATATATGATACGGAAAATTGCTACATCTACCAACGTGGAGATACTACCTCAAAATATTGGCAGTTTTATTATTGGGATTCAGAGGGAAGGGAGAATTTCAGAATCCGAAAATCCTTAAGGACGAAGGATTTCCTTGCCGCCCAATCAAAAGCACAGAAAGAGTATATTATACTACAGGCGAAGATTCAAAACGAGGAGTCTCTTCAAACATTAACTGTTGCAGAAATGACAAAGTTATTTCTTGCAAAAAAGAAATCAGAAATCAGTGCTGCACCGCATTCTGGTGTGACACGAGAAACATATCGGGTGCTAAAGAACAGGTGTCAAAAGTTAATTGACTATCTGGGGGCAGATGCCAGAGTTGACCACTTAAAGCGTAATGCGTTTGAGGGATATGAGCAGTGGCGAAAAGATGGTTGTGGTGGAAAAGTTCCCAAAACCAAGACGACAATCAAGACAGAACTATCCACATTCAAATCCATTTTCCAGAGCATAGCGGTCAAAGAAAAACGCATCATAAGTAATATTCCAGACATCCCCAAGATCACAATTCCACGCACAGAGGCAAAACACAGACGGAATCATTTCAGGGATGCAGAATTAAGAGTTCTTCTGAAAGTCATGAATGAGTGGAAAGAAGAGAAAACACGCCGCCCATCAGCAGGAGTCCACAGAAAGATGATCGCATGTGCCATTGAACTCATGCTAAACAGTGGCATACGTGTTGGAGCAGTCAAGAAGATACGATGGCGTGACATTCGTATCAACCCAAAAGATAGTCATCAACAACGAAGACTTTATAGAATAATCACTGTCCCCCCAGAAAACAACAAGACTGGCAAGGAATACGAGTGCAACTGTGAGGTCGCACTTATCGCCGACCGCTTAAAGAAACTTTCATTATTTACATCGCAAACCGACTTTTTATTTTGCAATCAGACTGACGGCAAAGCATTTTCTCCCCGCATCTGGGCGGATTGCTGGAATGAGATAATCAAGAGATCAGAGTTAGAGAAGGATACAGGGCGAAAATTTTCCTATTATTCGCTGAGGCATACTTATGCAACTACTTCGCTAGCGAATAAAGTTCCACTACAGTTGCTAGCATCAAACATGGATACCAGCACAAAGTATATTCAGGATCATTACTGGCATCACGAACCTGAAGAACTTACCGCTGAACTGAATCCAGAAAAAAGGACAAGAAGAATGACCGCCGACGAAATGTTCAGTCAGTTTTATGCCTAAAAATTCTCAGCGTAATATTTCTCACTCAGTTTGTTACCTCTGGAGGTCAATGGAACCATTGCTTTTTCATCGTAGTATTTTTCTTTTCTTAAGTTCGTCGTAAAACTGTTGAACTGCCTGACTGATTACGTCATCATCTGAGTCATACTGCGGACGTTGCTCAATTGGATTCACTATCT
>JBJTHL010000213.1:0-7173 GCA_046094445.1 Vulcanococcus sp. | reverse complement strand
CCCTGGTGTCGGCCTTGGTGGTGGGCGTGCCGCTGGGGATGGTGAGCGGCTACGCGGGCGGCTGGCTGGATCGGCTGCTGGTGCTGCTGATGGACACCCTTTACACCCTGCCGGTGCTGCTGCTCTCGGTGGTGCTGGCCTTCCTGCTGGGCAAGGGCCTGCCCAATGCCGCCGCAGCCCTGTGCGTGGTGTACATCCCCCAGTACTTCCGGGTGGTGCGCAACCAGACGGCTCAGGTGAAGGCCGAGCTGGGCCTGGCGAACGTGCGCTTCGTGGAGGCGGCCCGCTCGCTCGGCGCCGGACCCCTGTGGATCCTGCGCCGCTACCTGCTGCGCAACGTGATCACCTCGGTGCCGGTGCTGCTTACCCTCAATGCCGCCGATGCGGTGCTGGTGCTGGGCGGCCTGGGGTTCCTGGGGTTGGGTCTGCCGGAAACGGTGCCGGAGTGGGGCAGTGATCTGCAGCAGGCGCTCACGGCGGTGCCCACCGGCATCTGGTGGACGGCCCTGTTCCCCGGTGTGGCGATGTTCGTGCTGGTGCTGGGCCTGTCGTTCCTGGGGGAAGGGCTCGAGAGCTGGCTCAGCGGCAGCGGTGGGGCCGGGCGTGCGGCCCGGTGAGGCCCGCTGCTCAACAGCGCAGCTTCAAGGTGCGCGGCAGCGGCTCGGCGATCTCGCCCTCAGCCGTGAGCTCCGGGTAGGGGCGGCCCTGGCGGCGGCACCAATCGGCCACCTGCGGGTAGGCCCACTCGAACAGGATGCGCCGCACCTCCGCCGCGCCCCCCGGCACCCCCTCGCCGGCGCTGGGCACGAGCCCCGCCTGATGGCGCTGGCGCAGGGCTTCAAACAGCAGGGTGGCCGCCGCCACACTCACGTTCAGGCTCTGCACCATGCCGTTGGTGGGGATGAACAGCGGCTGATCCACCAGCGCCAGGGCCGCTTCACTCATGCCCCACTTCTCGGCACCCATCAGGAAGGCGGTGGGGCCGGTGAAGTCGCAGTCGCGGTAGTCGCGGGCGTTCACGCCCAGGTGGGTGCCGCAGATGCGGAAGCCCCGGGCCTTGAGCCCCTTCAGGCAGCCTTCGATCGTGGGGTGGGGCAGCAGCGGCACCCACTTCTGGCTGCCCTTGGCGGTTTTGTTGAAGGTGCGGGGCCGGCCCGGCAGGCTCACCACATGGGCCTCCATCACCCCCACCGCATCGCAGGTGCGCAGGATCGCCGAGAGGTTGTGGGGCTTGTCCACCGCCTCCAGCACCACCGTGAGATCGCCCATGCGGCGGTTGAGCACGGCCTGAAGCCGCTCGTAGCGGCGGGGCAGCAGCGGCATAGGCAAGGGGTGGCCTGGGTCCATCGTCTCTGATGGCGTGATGGCAGACACCCAGCCGGACGGCTTCGATCAGCGGGTCTGGGCCGCGGTGGCCTGCATCCCCCAGGGCCAATTGGCCACCTACGGCCAGATCGCTGAGCTGATCGGGGCTTATGGCTGTGCCCGCCAGGTGGGGTGGGCGCTGCGGCGGCTGCCGCTGCCGTCGCCGGTGCCCTGGCATCGGGTGGTGAATGCCCAGGGGCGCATCAGCTTCACCCCCAGCCGCGAGGGGTCCGACTGGATTCAGCGGGAGCTGCTGCTGGCGGAGGGGATCCCCGTGGATGGGGCGGGCCGGTTGCCCCTGGCCCGGTATCGCTGGCGCCCGCCGCAGCCGGCGGCGCTAGTTGTGGAGCACACCAACGGGCCCAGCACTTGACCGCTCCCGCCGCCGCCGGCCCTGCACCCGCTGCTGCCGCCGCCCCGGGGCTGGCGCCGCGCCTGGTGGCCTGGCAGGTGCTGCAGGCGGTGGCCGCTGGCGCCTATGCCGATGGCGCTCTGGAGCGGGAGCTGGGGCGTCAGCCCCTGGGCGCCGCCGATCGCGCCCTGGCCACGGAGCTGGCCTATGGCGCCATTCGCCAGCGCCGCCTGCTGGATGCCTGGCTCGACCAGTTGGGCCGCGTGCCGGCGGAGCGGCAGCCCCCCAAGCTGCGCTGGTTGCTGCATGTGGGCCTCTACCAACTGCTGCAGAGCGAACGGGTGCCGCCCTCCGCTGCGGTGAACACCACGGTGGAGCTTGCCAAGCGCGGTGGCCTGGGCCGGTTGGCGCCGGTGGCCAATGGGGTGTTGCGCGGCTTTCTGCGCCGGCGTGAGGCCGGTGAGGCGTTACCCCTGCCGGCGGATCCCGCCCAGGCCCTGGCCGTGCGTCAGTCGCTGCCGGATTGGTTGGCCGTCGAGCTGCTGCGCTGGCTGCCGGCGCCCCAGGCCGAGGCCTTCGCCGAGGCCTGCAACCGGCCACCGGCTCTGGATCTGCGCGTGAACCGCCTGCGCAGCACCCCTGAGGCGGTGTTGGCGGCGTTGGCGGCGGCGGGCGTGGCGGCCCAGCCGATCGAGGGGCTGCCCTGGGGGATCACCCTGCCCGCCGGCAGCGGCGATCTGCGCCAGCTGCCCGGCTACGCCGAGGGCCATTGGTGCGTGCAGGACCGCTCCGCCCAGCACATCGTGCCGTTGCTGGATCCTCAGCCGGGCGAGTGGATTCTCGATGCCTGCGCCGCCCCGGGTGGCAAGACCACCCATCTGGCCGAGCTGATGGCCGGGGTGGGCCAGGTGCTGGCGGTGGATCGCGGCGAGGCGCGGCTGCGGCGGCTGCAGCGCAATGGCGAGCGCCTCAGGCTCAGCGGCATCAGCAGCCGCTGCACGGATGCCGCCGCCCTGGCGGTCGATTCCCCGGAGCTGCAGGGAAGGTTCGATCGCATCCTCATCGATGCCCCCTGCTCGGGCCTTGGCACCCTGGCGCGCCATGCTGATGCCCGCTGGCGCATCACCCCGGAGGCCATCGGTGAGCTGGTGCTGCTGCAACGGCAGCTGCTGGAGGGGGTGCTGCCGCTGCTCAAGCCTGGCGGGCTGCTGCTCTACGCCACCTGCAGCGTGCATCCCGCCGAGAACACCGAGCTGGTGGAAGCCCTGCTGGGTGAGCATCCGCAGCTGCTGCTGCAGCGCACCTGGCAGCACTGGCCCGGCTCGGTGGCGAGCGAGGGGGGCGATGGTTTCTTTGCTGCGGTGCTGCGTGGCTAGCTTGATCAGCAGACCCTGGTGTTGGCCCTTTCCCCATGGCCGTTCCCCAATCGTCCAGTGGTGCGGGGGAGCCGCGCGATCCCCTGGATGCGCCGGCCTGGCGGGGCGCCCGCGAGCAGCAGCTCGCCATTGGCGAGACCCTGCTGCGCGAGGGCGAACCGGTGGCGGCGCTGTACGGCCTGGTGGAGGGGGAGCTGAGCGTCTGGAAGCGCACCGCCACCGGCACGATTGAGCTCACCCGCCTGCGCAACGGCGCCCTGATCCCGGAGCTCGGGTGCCTGGATGGCACCCCGGCGATCGCCTCGCTCACGGCGGCGCGGCCCTGTCGCCTGCGGGTGTTGGAGCGGGAGGCGTGCCTGCAGGCCCTGGAGCGGGATCCCGCCTTTGCCCTGCAGTGGCTGGCGGCCATGAGCCAGCGCGTGCGCCAGGCCGAAAGCCGCATCGCCCAGCTGCCGGATCGGCGCCGCAGCCCCAGCGCACCGCCGGCACCTGCCGCCAGCACACCGCAGCCGGCGGCGCCCCGGCAGCCCGCTGCGCCCGTGCCAGCGGCCCCCTCGGCGGTGCAGGTGGTGCTGGAGGGGCTCACGCAGCCGGCCCAGGCCGCCCTGCCCAGCCATCCCTATGTGATTTCTCAGCTGCCGTGCCGCATCGGCCGGGCCGGCACCGCGGATGCGGCCCTGAATGATCTGCTGCTGCAGGACTTTGAGCCCTATCAGGTGTCGGCCCATCATCTGCTGATCTTTCAGGATCGCCGCGGCGGCGACGGGCAGGGTCGCATCGGCATTTTTGATCGCGGCAGTGAGCGGGGCTCCTGGCTCGATGACCGCCGGCTCGGGGGCCTGATGGGGGAGGAAAGCGCCACGCTGCTGGATGCCGGATGCGCCGTGCTGGTGCTCGGCGATCAGGACTCGATGTTCCGCTTCCGCCTGGTGGTGAAGCCCGTCTGACCTCAGCGGTTCAGGGTTTCACCGGAGCCGGTGGCGGCGCGCTCAGCGGCGGTGGTGGCGCGGCGGGCGCAGCCGGAGGCGGCGGTGCCATCACCGGTGCCGCCGGTGTGCTGGTGGGCGCGGCAGCGGGTGCAGCAGGTGCCGGAGTGCCTTCCGGGATCGCCGGCTGGCGCGCCTCGGGCGCTGCCGGCTGCCAGCGTGTGGGCGCTGGGGGGTAGGCCGGTGCCCAGCTGGGCTCCTGCCGCTGGGTCCGCGCGGGTTGAAGGGCCTTGAGGGGATGGAAGCGATCCTGGAGCACCGGCTTCGGCGGGAACTGGCGCACCGGCAGGTCCTTCACCACCGGCGCCATGTAATCCGCCCAGGCGGCCACCGCCACGGCGCTGGTGCTGTTGGTGCCGCGGTTGTTGTCGTAGCCGAGCCAGAGCCCGGTGGTCAGCTGGGGAATGCCGCCGATGAACCACAGGTCGCGGCCCCCTTCGGAGGTGCCGGTCTTGCCGGCCACGGGCCGACCGGGCATCGAGGCGCCAGCACCGGTGCCGCCGTTCACCACCTGCTGCAGCATCCAGAGCAAGGCGTCGGCGATGTCGCTGGCCACGGCGCGGCGGCCGCGGTCGCCGTCCACGCGGCGGCTCCAGAGCAGGTCGCCATTGGGGCCGAGGATCTCCTCGAAGGGGGTGGGGCTCACGTAGACCCCGCGATTGAAGATGGCTGCGTAGGCGGCGGTCATATCGAGCACGGTCTGCTCGGTGGCGCCCACCGCCAGCGGATAGAAGCGGCCCAGTTCGCGGCTGATGCCCAGGCTCTTGGCCGTGGCGATCACCTTGTCGAAGCCCACCGTCTGCAGCAGGCTCACGGCCACGGTGTTCAGGGAGTTCTGCAGGGCCACCCACATCGGCAGCGACCCCACCACCCGGCCCCCGAAGTTGCGGGGGCAGTAGCCGGCGAAGCAGCGGTTGGCCCCGTTCACGACCGCTTCCGGCTTCATGCCCTCCTTGAGGGCCGTGAGGTAAACGAACAGCTTGAAGGTGGAGCCGGGGGAGCGCAGGGCCTGAGCGGCGCGGTTGAACTGGCTGGTGTTGAAGTCCTTGCCACCCACCATGGCCCGCACCAGGCCGGTGCCGGGCTCCATCGACACGATCGCCCCCTCCATCTCCCCGGGGGTGTGTTGATTGATCGTGGCCTGGGCCCGCTCCTGCCAGCTCATGTTGAGGCTGGTGCGGATGGTGAGGCCGCCCACCTCCAGGTCCTCCGGGCTGAGCACCCGCGGCAGCTCCTGTGCCACCCAGCTGGTGAAGTACGGCGCTCGGCTGGTCCAGTACTTCGGTTCGGCCGGCTTCAGCTCCAGGGGGGTGGCCGTGGCGCGGACCAGCTGGCTGTCATCGATGAAGCCGGCTTCGCGCATGCGCCGCAGCACCGTGGCCCGCCGCTCCAGGGCCAGATCGGGATTCACCAGGGGCGAGTACACCGAGGGGGCGGGGGGCAGGCCGGCGATCAGGGCCGCCTCAGGCAGGTTGAGCTGATCGGGCGTGTGGGAGAAGTAGATCCAGGCGGCATCGGCGACGCCGTAGGCACTGGAGCCCAGATACACCACATTCAGGTACTGCTCCAGGATCTGCTGCTTGCTGAGCTGGCGCTCGAGTTTGCCGGCCAGAAGCACCTCGCTGAGCTTGCGCAGGATCGTGCGGTCCTGGCTGAGGAACACGGTGCGGGCCAGCTGCTGGGTGATGGTGCTGGCCCCCTCCTCCACCGAACCCTGCTTGAGGTTGCGCACCATCGCCCGGCCGATTCCCACCGGATCGATGCCGTTGTGCTGGTAGAAGCGGCGGTCTTCGGCGGCGATGAAGGCCCGCTGCACCAGCAGGGGCATCTGCCCGGCGGTCACCTTCTCGCGGGTGGCGGGGCCCAGCTTCTGAACCACCTGGCCATCGGCCGAGAGCACCGTCACGGTGCCGGGGCGGTTGAAGCTGTTGAGGAGGCGCACATTGGGCAGCAGGCCGTCAACCCCCTGCACGAGGAGCCCCTGGCCGATGGCCGTGGCAGCACCGGCTGCGGCCCCGATCAGGCCGACGATCAGCAGCGACCGTCGCTGCCGCTTGCTCACATCCCCACCAGCGGGCTGTGGCCGATGGCCAGGGCCGTCACCAGCATGCCGAGCACAAGGAAGGGCTGGGCACTGGCCTGATATTTCACGTCGAAGGCCACAGGGTCCCGCAGCAGCCAGATGTCCTGGAAGGTGATCTGGGGAACGATCAACAGCACCAGCAGCACGGCGGCGAAATGCTGGCCGATGGCGATCAGAACCGCAACCATCGCCAGCTGAAACACATCGATCATGCCGGCGCTGATCCAGCTGGCCTTTTTGATGCCGAAGGCCACCGGCAGGCTCTGCAGGCCCAGGGCGCGGTCCCCCGCCACGCTCTTGAAGTCGTTCACCACGGCGATGCCGAGTCCGGCCAGCGAGTAGGCCAGGGTGAGCAGAGCGGTGGTCCAGGTGAGCTGGCCGAACAGAGCCTGGCCGGCCCACCAGGGCAGGGCGATGTAACTGGCGCCGAGGGCGTAGTTCCCGAGCCAGCCGTTCTGCTTGAGCTTGAGCGGTGGCGCTGAGTAGATGAAGCTCACGAACGAGCCGCCCAGGGCCAGCAGGAACAGCACCGGGGTGCCGTGTCCGGCCCAGAGGTCGAGGCCGTAGGCCACCGCGAGTCCGGCCAGCAGCAGCACCCAGATCTGGACCTTCACCTGCCAGAGCGGGATCGCCCCTGAGGGGATCGGGCGGTAGGGCTCGTTGATCGCGTCGATCTCGCGGTCGTAGTAGTCGTTGATCGTCTGCGTGTAGCCCGCCAGCAGCGGGCCGCTCATCAGCATGCAGGCGATCGAGGCACCCACCTCGCTCAGCTGCCAGTGGAAATTGCCGGAGGCGGCCGCACCGCACAGCACGCCCCAGATCAGGGGGATCCAGGTGACCGGCTTCATCAGCTGCAGCCGGATCTTCCAGATGGAGCTGGTGCCGCTGGCACCCTTCATGCCCAGCAGCTGGCGGGCACCACCGCCGGAGGCGACGGTGGGATTGGGGCTGCAGCTGATGAAGCCGGTCACCTGGATTCCCCTGATCTGGGGGGTGCTGTGCGGTGCGGCC
>JBJTHL010000212.1:0-23332 GCA_046094445.1 Vulcanococcus sp. | reverse complement strand
CGCCCCACACCCTTGCCGGACCCCACTGGTCATCACACGATCTTCACAACCAGCGCCCCCGAGACACACACCTGACGGCGCGCACCCACCCACCGCGTGAGTTGATGCCCCAGGGGGGGGGGGGAGGCAGAGGAGCCTTTGGAAGGAGGGGGTTCGAGAAGAGAAGCCTGAGGGAGTGGTCTGGGGGAGTGGTCTGAGCGCTCTCCAGAACTGGATATCCATGGATATCCGCGGAAGGACACGACCGCTCACACCTCCACCCATCCAGAAACGGAGGGAGCGGAGCGGCCAGCCATCCCAGATCCAGCAGCACCAGGCGGTGCAGAATGCAACCAAGGTCTGACAAGACGCCTGGTGCACAGGCGCCCGAAGCAGCGTCAAGCCTTGAGGCCAGGCATGAAGCGGCGCTCATGGTCAGCGCCCTTCAGCATGCGATTCCAGTAGAGCCAAGGCAAGATTTTGCTCTTCACAATCCACATGCTCCAGCGTTCCTGGGTGGGGTCGAGCGGGAAGGAGGGAACGGGCTGCTGGTCGTAGTTGAACTCGGCCATGATCGTCTTGCCATAGCCGGTGATCAGCGGGCAGCAGCTGTAGCCGTCGTAAGCCCCTTTGCCCTGAACCCCATCCAGCTGGGCCAGCAGATTGCTCACCAGCACCGGCGCTTGGCCGCGTACGGCGGCGGCGGTCTTGGAATTGGGCATGCCACTCACATCACCGATAGCAAACACGTTGGCGAAACGCACATGTTGCAGGGAGTGCTTGTCCACCTCCACAAAGCCACTGGCGCCCGCCAGTGGGCTCTGGGCCACCACATCCGGAGCCGCCATCGGCGGGGTCACATGCAGCAGCTTGTAGGGAATCACCACCTCGCGGGGTTCCTCGCCTTCGCTTTGGTGCGGGCTGGCGGGCTGCACGCTGAACACCGCTTCCTGACTGGCGGGGCGCACCTCGGTGAGCACATGGCCGTAGCGGGCGTCGATGCCCTTGCGCTTCACCACCTCCCGCAAGGGTGCGGCATAGGTGGGAACGCCGAAGATACCCGGCGTGGCGGTGGCATAGATCACCGCGCTGCGCGCGGCCAGTGCAGCATCGCGCTTGAAGACGTCGTCGGCCAGGTAGGCGATCTTCTGCGGTGCCCCTGGGCACTTGATCGGCATCGGCGGACAGGTGAACACCGCATTGCCCCCTTGGAAGCCCTGGATGCACTCCCAGGTGTAGGCGACATGTTCGCGGGAGTAGTTACTGCACACCCCGCCACGACCCAGGGCCTCGGGCAGGCCCTTGATCCTGTCCCAGCAGAGCTTCATGCCGGCGGCCACCACCAGGGCGTCGTAGCTGAGGGTCTGTCCGCCGCTGGTGGTGACGCTGTTCGACTCCGGGGCGAATCCGGCCACGGCCTCACGGATCCAGGTGACGCCGGCGGGGATGAGATCGGCTTCGTTGCGCCTGGTTTCCTCCAGGCTGAACACGCCAGCGCCCACCAGGGTCCAGCCCGGTTGGTAGTCGTGATCGCCGGAGGGTTCGAGGATCGCCACAGCCAACGCCGGACGAGCCCGCTTCAGGCGGGCTGCCACGGTGATGCCGGCGGCGCCGCCCCCCACGATCAGAACCTGGTAATGGGCCATGGCCAGCAGACAACCGGAGCTCAATCCCAGATCTACTCAGAGGATGGGGTTTCGGCCAGCCGCCGGGCCCACGCGAGGAACAACAGCAGGGGCCTGAGCCGATGCAGCCGCAGAAGGCGCCAGACCGCAAACACGCCTAACTCATACTCATTCCGCCTTGGCGCGCTAGGCTGCTGTTCCCCCAGGCGCCAACGATGGATCTCTCCAAACCCGGTACCCAGGCCAATCTCGAAGCTGCCTTCGGCGGCGAGAGCATGGCCAATCGCAAGTACCTGTTCTTTGCAGATGTCGCCAAACAACTCGGTAACGCCGAACTGGCACGGCTGTTCCGCGACACGGCCAACCAGGAAACGGAGCACGCCTTCGCCCACTTTCGGTTGTTGCACCCTGAGCTGGCGGTGAGCGATGCCGCTGCGCTCAGCGACGCCGAGAAGCAGGCCATCCTCAGCCGCTGCCTGGAGCTGGCCATTGAAGGTGAAACCTACGAGTACACAACGATGTACCCCGAGTTCGCCGCCCAGGCTCGCCAGGAGCGCGATGCCGACGCCGAAGCTGAGTTCAGGGAGCAGATCGCCGAATCGCGTGAGCACGCCGGCGTCTTCCACACAGCAGCACGCAACTTCGGCCTGCTCACGCCGGTGGAACACCATCACGCCGATCGCTACAGCGTGGCACTGGAGGCCCTGCAGAACGGTGGCAGCGCCGGCGAAGCCAGCGAACCGGTCGCCGGCCTCTGGATCTGCAAGGTGTGCGGCGTGATCTACGACCCCACGGTGGGCGATCCCGACTCGGGCATCCGCGCCGGCACCCCGTTCGAGGCGATTCCCGACGACTGGACCTGCCCAATCTGCGGCACCCGCAAAGCCAACTTCATGCCGTATCACCCGGCTGAGCTGAAAGCCGCCTGAACCGGCGACACTTTAGCGTGAATTCGCTGACAATCCATCACCAGGATGGCTCCCGAGTTCCAGCCCGCACCGCCGCCCGGAGCGGCGGTGCCCGCCCCCCAGCAGGACGCGGCTCCCAACACCTGTCTGAAGTGGGGAGAGAACGGTGAGCTGTCGCCGGTGGACCTGCAACGGGTGCTGGAGCGGCTCACAGACCAAAGCATGACCCGCTGCCCGCTCGACGTCTAGGGCACCGGACGCCCGGGGCCGCCACAACGCACCGGGATTCTGGTATCCCTCGACACAGGGGCTGCCGCTCAGAATCGGTTCATGGCACTCGATCCCTCCACGGCCCAGGCCCGCCTGCTGGTGGTCGAGGACGACGACACCATCCGTGAGACGGTGTGCGAAGCGATGGCCATCGAGGACTTCGCCGTGACCGCCGCCGCCGATGGTCAACGCGCCTGGGCCCTGTTGCAGGAGCAGAGCTTTGACCTGGTGGTGCTGGACCTGATGCTGCCGGGCCTCAATGGGCTCGATCTCTGCCGGCGTTTGCGCAACACCGCCCATCCACCGTTGATCCTGGTGGTGAGCGCCCGCGACAGCGAAACCGACCGGGTGCTCGGCCTGGAGGTGGGGGCCGACGACTACCTGGTGAAACCCTTCGGCCTGCGCGAGCTGGTGGCCCGCTGCCGAGCCCTGCTCCGCCGCCAGCGCAGCCAGGAAGCAGCGGCGGCAGTGCTGGAGCATCAGGGGCTGAGCCTCTATCCCGGGGAATGCCGGGTATGCCGGGATGGCATCGATCTCAAACTTTCGCCGAAGGAATACAAACTGCTGGAGCTGTTCATGCAGAGCCCGCGGCGGGTCTGGAGCCGCGACCAGTTGATTGAGCACGTCTGGGGCGTGGACTACATCGGCGACAGCAAGACCGTGGATGTGCACATTCGCTGGCTGCGCGAGAAGATCGAGGATGACCCCTCCCACCCCAGCCGCCTAGTGACGGTACGCGGCTTCGGCTACCGCTTCGGCTAACGCCATGGCCGGCGGCACCGCAGCAGCAGCGCTGATCCTCGGGCTGACCGCCGGGGCCGGCAGCGGCTGGTGGCTGCGCACCCTGCAACTCCGCCGGCAGCGCAGCGGACGCCGCCGCCCGCAACCGGGGGAGCCCTGGTCTGTACCACCGGAGCGGCTGCGGGGCTGGCTGGAGGCACTGCCACTGGGCTGGCTGGTGCTGGCTCCCGATGGCAGCCTGGCGAGCCTCAACCCCAGGGCCGCGCAACTGCTGGGGTTGGAGCAGGGGCTGGCGCTGCTGGGCCAACCGCTGGCCAGCCTGAAGCCGGGGGATGACGTGAGCCATCTGGTGGCCCTCGCCCGCGACAAGGCTGTGCCCCAGCGGGGCAGCTGGCAGCGGGGCGACGACCGGCTCGAGCTGCGGGTGCTTCCCGGTGGTGAAGGCTGGGTGGCGGTGCTGCTGGAGGGGCGCAATCCCCTGCAGAACCAGCTGGAGCGGCAGGAAGCGTGGGTGAGCGATGTGGCCCATGAACTGCGCACACCGATCACGGCGCTGATGCTGGTGGGCGAGAGCCTGGTGGATCGGGTGGAGGGGCCGGCACAGGTGCTGGTGGGGCGGCTGCGCAAGGAACTGGGGCGCCTGCAGGAGCTGGTGAACGACCTGATGACCCTCTCGCGGCTGGAGAACACACCGGTGGCGGAGGCGGGCCGACTGGCGGCCATTGATCCCCGCGATGTGCTCGGCAGTGTGTGGGCGAGCCTCGAGCCCCTGGCCCAGGAGCGGCAGCTGCAACTGCGGGTGCGGCCCGGCAGGGATCAGGCCCGCCTGACGGCGGTGGATCCAGCGCGGCTGCACCAGGCCCTGTTGAACCTGCTCGATAACGCGCTGCGCTACAGCCCGGACGGGGGCAGCATCGAGGTGGAGATCAGCCTTCGCGATCGCTGGTGCCTGATCGGCGTACGCGATCAGGGACCGGGCCTGAGCGACACCGACCTGCAGCGGCTGTTTGAACGCTTCTACCGCGGTGATCCCTCACGGGCACGTGCCCCCCGGGTGGGCAGCGGCCTCGGGCTAGCGATCGTGCAGCAGATCGCCCTCTCCCAGGGGGGCATGGTGCGAGCCCGCAACCATGCCCAGGGTGGCGCAGTGCTGGAGCTGCTGCTGCCGCGAGCCTGAGGCTCAGCTCCGGGGCAGATGGCTCACCACGAGCTGACGCTGCTCGTCGAGCTGCAACCAGCCTTCCTCGCGCAACAGGCCGAGCACGCGGGTCACGGTGACGCGCGTGGTGCTGAGGGCACTGGCAATGTCTTGATGGGTGAGGCGCAGGCTGAGACGCAGGCCCTGCTCACAGGGCTGGCCGTAATCCTGAGCCAGCAGCTCCAGGAAACCGCGCACCCGCTCCTCGATCCGGCGCAGACCGAGCAGGGCGATCAGCGCTTCCGACTGCCGCATGCGGCTAGCCATGGCCCGCACCAGGGTCACCGCCAGGTGAGGTGTGGACTCCACTTCCTCGAAGGGAATGCAAAGGAGGTCGCAATCGCAGAGGGTGATGGCTTCGTAAAGATCGATGTTGGTGAGCGGCTCACCGAACGGTTCGTTAGGGCCGGCCAGGCCGAGCACCAGATCTTCACCTTGCTCGGTGATGCAACTGAGCTTCACCATGCCGCGGGTCACCAACCAGATGTGCTGGCGCAGCAGCGGAACGCGGCTACCGGCAGCCAGGTGGACAAGATCGCGGCGTTGGTACGTGTCTTCGAGGCTGGTCCGAAAACCATTCGGGCTGCTGGGCGTGAAGACCATCGAGCCGTTGTGTGAAGGCTTGCCCGAAACTGTATGGAGCGGCACTGGCACAGGGGCAAAGCTGCGGTAGTGCTTGGGTTAAGGGTTGGTTAGCGCCGGAACCAGGCCCCGGCGCTGATGCCATCAACCCAGCTCAGGCCCCGATGCGCGCCACGGCGGCGCGAGCCTTGCGCAGAAGATCGTCCCGCAGGGGCACGTACCCGAGGTTGTCGGCCAGAGCCTGGGCCTTGGGACCCAGCATCGCCAGGAACACCTTGCGCAATTCAGCGGCCTTCTCGCCGTTGCCCTTCTGGTAGGCGAGGATCCAGGTGAGGGTGGTGATCGGATAGCTCTCGGCGCCGGCGGGGTTGGCATCTTCACCAGCCAGCTCGCTGTTGAGGCGGATGTTGGTGAGCGCTGCAGAGCCGCTGCGGTAGCCGGGCTTCACGAAGTTGCCGGCCCTGTTCTGCAAAGCCGCCGCCTTCAGGGCACCCTTCACGAAGGCCTGGTTCACGTAGCCGATCGAGCCGGGCGTGTTGAGCAGCAGGCTGGCCACCCCTTCGTTGCCCTTGCCGCCCACACCCACCGGCCACTTCACGCTCTTGCCTTCGCCCACCTTGCTCTTCCACGCAGACGAAAACGCGCTCAGCGAATTGGTGAAGGCAAAGGTGGTGCCCGAGCCATCGGAGCGATGCACCACGCTGATCTTGCCGCTGCCGCACTTCAGCTGATCCCAGGTGCTGATCTTGCCCAGAAACACCTCGGCAGCCTGCTTCTGCGTCAGTTTCAGGTCGCAGCCGGGCTTGTTGAAGGCGATGGCGATGGTGCCCCCCACGGCGGGGAACTGCACCACACCGCGCGTCACCTTGGCGGCCTCGGCCTCCTTGATCGGCTCGTCGGTGGCGGCGAAATCAACGGTGCCAGCCACGAACTGGCGCACACCGGCGCCAGATCCCACCGCCTGGTAATTCACCCGAGCCACGCCCTTCGCGGCGAAATCGGCAAACCAGCGCAGATAAATCGGCGCCGGAAAGGTGGCACCGGCAGCATTGAGGGCAGGACCCGCGGCTGCAGCGGCAGCGGCCAGCAGCAGCGCTGGCGCAGACAGGCAAGCCGCCTTGCGAACCAGGGACATCGCTCGTGTTTCAAAATCAACCCTTAACCTTTAGAAAACCGAGAGCCCTTGAGTCGTTATGGGCTGGTTAAGGTCGAGTTAATGTCTGGGTCAGGAGGGAGCGCCAGTCGGTGCAAGGCCTCGCGACCGGCGGGGTCGCGCAGCTGCTGGCTCTGCTCCTGCCAGTGCTGCCAGGCCTGTGAGCGCTGCTCCTGCAGCAGGCTGCAGAGGCCCGGAACCAGCTGATCGGGCGGGCCATCCAGCTGGCGCTCCAAGGCCGCCGCAATCAGCTGCAGATCGTTGAGGTCACCCAACACCCCTTGCAGCTGCCGCAGCTGCTCCACCCAGAACGCCATGCGCTGCTCATCCAGGCACTGCAGGTTGCTGAGGCCGTAGCGCGCGCGTTTGATCCGTCGCCGCAGGCGATGCAGGTCCCCGCTGGCCCCACTCGCGTAAGGGTTGGTCACCCACCAGCCGGGCAAGGTCGTGAGCTCGTGCAGCACGGCATGCACCAGCTCCGCACGCCAAACACGGAGCGGTTGCTCCCCCAGGTTGGTGACCTTCGGATGGCGCAACCAGCCCTGCAGCTTGGCCAGAAGCTTGAGGTAGCGCCGGCCTTGGAGGCAGTCGCGCAGATCCTCAAAGGCCAGCCGCCGCTCGCGGCGAAGCTGCTTGAACAGGGGCTGCAGCTGCCGCAGCTCCCGCTCCGGCAGCTGCGGCACGAGCTGATCCTCCAACCGTTGGCGCAGCACATCCAGGTCGCGGCTCAACCCCAGGCGCTGCGCGAGTCGCCCCAGGCGATCGGGATCGGCCGCATCGGGCAACACCAGGGCTGGGGCAAATTGCTGCAGGGTGCAGCGCAGGCGACGGAAGCTCACCCGCATTTGATGCAGGGGTTCCACATCGCGATCGGCCAACACATCGCTCTGCAGCCCCACCAGTCGCCGCAAGCGCTGATCGATCAGCTCCGCCGCCACCAGCGCGCAGGTGCGATCGGGATGAGGGAGCGCAGCAGGATCGCTCACGGCTGATTCGGTAGCGTCAACCACCAATCTGCGCCGACGACGAACCGGCAAGCGTTAAGGGAGGGTTATGGAACGGCGTGTGAGATCCGGCTGGTAGCTTCCTTTCTCCACTTCAAAACTCCGGTGAAGATCACCCAGGTTGACGGCAATCATCTGCTGTGCCTCAACCAACGCGAAGCCCTCATGATGGCCAGCATCTTTCAGGCTTCGCTGCTGCATGAACCCACCCAGCGTGCCCTGTTCAGCCAGACCGACTTTGCGGCGTTCCACAGGCAGGTGATGCATGGTCTGGCGGGCGCCTCGGCTCCTGTTCAGAGATTGAGCGACGGCCTGGCGTGAGCCGCGCCGCCGGGTTGCGGGCGCACAACGCCCTCCAGACCCCGGATCACCCCCAACCACATCGCCTGAATCGCCAGGCAACACAGCAACGGCAACACCTGCCGGCTCCATGTGAGCTGGTGACGCAATGGCGGTTGGGCCGCTGGCGTGTCCCCATCCATGGCCCAGGCCTGCAGCAATGAACGACGTCCAGTTCAGCGCAAATCGGGAGGGGGCACTGTCGGTGGCAACACCGTCAACCTGTCGGCAGGACGACGCTGCAGACCCTGCCCCGTGGCCCAAGCTCCCCATCAGGCCCGAACCAAAGAGGCTGTAGCCAGGCTGAGATCCTTCACGAGGAACGACGAAGCATCACTCAATTGTGGAGGGACGTTGGAAACACAGAGGTGATGCGCTGATGCAGATCACGGTGCTCCTGATCACGTGAGAGCCAAAGCTCACTCCAATAGGGTGCTGCGGCTGTCGCGCAGAGAAGCCCACAGCATCCGAATCTGATCGTAGGCCATCTCCTGACTGATTTTGCCGTTGCCCTGCAGACCCACGATCAGACCAACACGGTCTGCGAACTGCTCAAGGTTCTGGTGAAAAGCCAGACGCTCGGGAGACCAGTCTTCACCGCGGTAGTGACTGAACCCCTCAAGGGGTGCATGGACAAGACCATCCACGGGATCACTGGAGCCAGCAGAAGAATCGGTCAAGGCAAACAGCCCTGGTTGGACTGGTGAAGGTTAACGAAGATCGCAGGGCTCTGCGGTTCGAACTACACGTTCGATGTGGTTTCGATCAGCCAAACCGGCCCGACACGTAATCCTGGGTGGCTTGCTGGCTGGGGGCGTTGAAAATCTTCTCGGTGGCAGCAAACTCCTCCAGACAGCCAACTTTGCCATCACCCTCGGCATTGGCCGTTACATTGAAGAAGCCGGTCATATCGCTGACGCGGACAGCCTGCTGCATGTTGTGAGTCACGATCACGATCGTATAGCTCTTCTTGAGTTCGTGCATCATCTCCTCGATCTTCAGCGTGGAGATCGGATCCAGCGCTGAACAAGGTTCATCCATCAGGATCACCTCCGGTTCGATGGCGATTGCCCGAGCGATGCAAAGGCGCTGCTGCTGGCCGCCAGAGAGTGCGTAGCCACTCTCCTTGAGCTTGTCCTTGGTTTCATCCCAGATCGCCGCCTTGCGCAGAGAACGCTCCACCAGTTCATCCATATCGCCGCGGTAGCCATTGATGCGAGCACCGAAGGCGATGTTCTCGTAAATGCTCTTGGGGAACGGATTCGGCTTTTGGAACACCATGCCAATGCGGCGACGAACTTCCACCGGATCCACGTCGCGGGCGTAGAGGTCCTCGCCGTCAAACAGGACCCGCCCCCGAAGGCTGCACCCCTCGATCAGGTCGTTCATGCGGTTCAGAGCCCGCAACACAGTGCTCTTGCCGCAACCGGAAGGGCCGATGAAGGCCGTCACCTGGCCGCGGGGAATCTCCATGTACACGCCACGCACAGCCTCACTGCTGCCGTAGCTGATGCTGACGTTCTCAAGAGAGAGACAGGGTGACGACATGGGAGGAGAGGGGGAGGGGGTGGAGATGCAGAGACGTGGATGGAGAAATCAGGCCTGGGCGAAACGCCCGAGCCAGCGGGCCAGCAGGTTGGCGGCAAGGATCATCACCACCAGAACAAATGAAGCGGCCCATGCCAGCGCGATCTGGGCCTCGTAGGGCATGATCGCAAAGTTGTAGATCAGCACCGACATGGTGGCGATCGGATGAAAGACGCCCTCCGGCCAGAACGGCGAGAACAGGGCGGTGAAGATCAGTGGCGCCGTTTCACCAGCGGCACGGGCGATGCCGAGAACCACACCGGTGGCAATCGGCGAAAAGGCGGCGGGCAGGGTGATGCGAACAATGGTGACGAACCTGGAGGCACCCACGCCAATGGCACCCCAGCGCAATTCATTGGGAACAAGCTTGAGAGCCTCATCGGTGGTTTTGATCACCGTTGGCAGCATCAACACCGCCAAAGCGATGCCACCGGCCATGGCGCTGTAGCTCTGATCAAAAAACAGGCGCGTGCTGACGATCAGGCCATAAACGAACACACCACAGATGATCGAGGGCACACCGGCCAGCACGTTGGTGCCAAAGCGCACGAATTGGGCGAAGGGGCCTGATTGGGAGTATTCAGCCAGATAGATGCCCCCGCCCACGCCTACCGGAATGGCGATCAGGCTGGCAATGAGGGTCACCAGGATGGTGCCCAGGATGGCATTGCCAATCCCGCCACCATCAAGGCCTGGAGCAGGTGGTAGCTGGCTCAGAAGCTGCAGGCTGATCAAAGATCCACCCTTGACGAGCACATAACCAAGCACCAGGACCAGCGGCAGAACCGCAATCAGTGCAAACAGAGCGGCAATGGCCGTGAAGGCTGCGTTGCGGCGGTTGCGACCGAGGCCATGGCGGTAACGGAGGCGACCAGCAGAGAGAGTGAGTGCCATGGTTTCAGTTGTATTGCAGACTCAGACGACGGACCACCCACTGGGCCAGGACGTTAACCACAAGGGTGAGAATCATCAAAACCAAAGCGGCATACATCAAGGCCGAAACTTGGTGACCATCCGCCTCGCCGAATTGATTGGCCAGCATCGAGGAAATCGTGTTGCCCGGTGCCAACAGGCTCAAGCTGAAATTGGTGGAGTTACCAATGATCATTGTGACCGCCATGGTTTCGCCCATGGCCCGGCCCAAGGCGAGCATCACACCACCGGTGATCCCGGAGATGGCGGCAGGCAGGATCACGAGAATGATGGCGTCCCAGCGGGTGGTGCCCACCCCATAGGCAGCCTGACGCAGGTCAGGGGGAACCTGCATCAGCGAGTCGCGGGCAATAGCTGTGATGATCGGCAGGATCATCACAACAAGAATCAGGATCGCCGGTGCCATGCCTGGCCCCTGGGGCTCTGTGGAGAAGAAGGGCAGCCAACCGAGGGCCTCATGCAGACCGGAGAGGCCGGGGCGCAGGAACGGCTCCATCACAAAGATCGCCCAGAGACCCAGGACCACTGAGGGAATGGCGGCCAGCAGTTCCACCATCACCCCCAGCACCTGGCGGACGACCAGGGGAATCAGGTTTTCGGTGATGAAGATCGCGGTGCCCACGCCAAGGGGCACCGCGATCACCAAAGCGAGCACCGAGGTCACGATCGTGCCGTAGATCGCCGTGAAAGCCCCGTAGAGGTCGCCGGAGGGATCCCAGTTCGAGGTGATCAGGAAGCTGAGTCCGTAGGAATCAATGGCGGAGCGGGCGCCAGTGAGCACGGTGAGCAGGATTCCCAGCAGCACCAAGCCCACGATCGAGGCCAGAGCGATGGCCAGCCAGCGAAAGCCTTGATCCGTGGCTCGCTCAGTCCAGGGGCGACGGCGCAGCGCGAAGGGATCCTGGCTTGACGGCTGGCCTGGAGGGCCGGCTGAGGTTACGGGCTCCACGGGTGATCCAAGGCGGTCCGGATCCACCGTCCCACAGGCACACGGGCTTGACTTTAAGAGGCGGTTAACAGTTAATCACCAACTGATTAGAGGCTGATGTGATGCATCTGGCGTTAATCGGCCGTTAACGCCTGTGCAACCCCTGCCACGCAAATTAAGTGCAGATCCGCCAACTGCGCCGTGCCTGCCGTTGCTGTTCGCTCCCGTCTGCTCCGGTCCTGGGGCTTGGCGTCGTTGCTGCTGATATCAGGGGCGGCCGCCCTTGCCGCCGACCGCCCCAAGCCCCAAGCCCCAGGCCGCCATCGTGATCAGCGGCTCCAGCACCGTGTACCCCTTCAGCCAGGCGGCGATCCAGGCTTTCACGGCCAATGGGAAACGCGAGCTGCGCTGGCAGGCGAAACCCACCGGCACCACCGCAGGGATGCGGGACTTCTGCGCCGGTGACAGCAGCATTGCCGCCGCATCCAGGCCGATCAACACCGCAGAGCTCAAAGCCTGCGCTGCCAAGGGCGTGCAGTTCCTGGAACTGCCCGTGGCCTTCGACGCCATCACCGTGGTGGTGAACCCCAGCAATGGCTGGGCCCGGCAGATCAGCACCGCAGAGCTGCGCAAGCTCTGGAGCCGTGAGGCCCAGGGCCGTGTGCTGCGCTGGCAAGAGGTGAATCCAGCCTGGCCCAACAAACCGATCAGCCTCTGCGGCCCCGGCCGCGATTCCGGCACCTACGACACGTTCAACAAAGCCATCAACGGCCAGGCCGACAACAGCCGGCAGGACGTGACCACCAGCGAGAACGATGAGGAGCTGGTGCGCTGCGTGGCCAGCAACCCCCTGGCCTTGGGTTACTTCGGCTTCGACTACTACCAGAACAATCGCAGCAGCCTGAGGGCCCTGGCGGTGGACAGCGGCCGGGGCCCCGTGCAGCCCAGGCAAGCCACGGTGCAGAACTCGCGCTACCAACCGTTGTCGCGCCCACTGTTCCTTTACGTGAGCGCAGCAGCGATGCAGCGCCAGCCGGAGATCCGCAGCTTCATCACGTGCAGCCTTGAGCGTGGTGGCCGTATCGCCCGTGAGGCCGGTGTGATTCCGCTTCAAGATGCCACCTACCGCCTGGTGCTGAGCAAGCTCTACCGCCAGGTGTTGGGCAGCGCGTTCTCCGGTGATCTGCCGATCGGCCTCACCGTGGGCCAAACCCTCGAGCGCAGCTTCGATGCCCTCAAGAAACCCCAATACCGCTGATGCGGCGCTGGCCGACCGCCAGGGGCCGGGGTGACCTGCAACACAATGCACCGTTCATTCGGCAGCATTGAACTGTTCTGGGCCCGTGATGTGCTTAGGGTAAACCACCCGCAGAGGCGCCATGCTGATCCGCACCGGTACTGGAAGCCTCAGCCTTGTGGCCGGATGCTGCTGGGTGAACTCCGTAGCCCAGAAACCTTCTCCACCCCGCGAGAACCGGGCCCGCCACCGGCAGGATGCTGTTGATGCACCGGCCGATCAACCAGAAGCCACGGATCCCCCCCTTGGGGGATCCATTCGGTAGCCGATGCCGCGCACGGTGATAAACAACTCCGGCCTCGGGCCAGCCACATCCAGCTTGCGGCGCAGCCAGAGCACGTGCACGTCAACACTTTTGCTGTCGCCGGTGTAGTCCGGGCCCCACACCAGCTCGATCAACTGCTCACGGCTCAGGGCCCGACCTGGGTGGAGCATGAAGCACTCCAACAGCCTGAATTCCCGCGGGGTGAGCACCACCTCCTCCCCGGCGCGCGACACCCGGCATTGGCGCCGATCCAGGCAGATTGGCCCCACCTGCAGCAGGACCTCCTCATCAGCGGCAGCACTCCTCGCGGAGCTGACCCGGCTGCGCCGCAGGATGGCGCGACAACGGGCAACACATTCCCGCAGCCCCCATGGTTGCTGCAACACGTCATCGGCACCGGCATCCAGCAGTGCCACACGCTCAGACTCCTCGGCCTGATCAATGAGCAGCAGCAGCGGCAGCGCAGGTTCACGGCGCCGCAATGCCACCACCCAATGGCTGAGGGATGGTTCACCGGCTGAGCTGCCCTGGGGGCTGTGCAGCACCAGCAGCTGTGGCGAGGGCTCGCCGGCAGCGGGCAGCATGGCACTGAGTTTGTTGGTTCCCGGGCGCTGCAGCACCTGGAAGCCCTCCTCAAGCAGGGCCTGCACCAGTTGGGCACGCCAGAGGGGATCAGCCGCCACCAGCAACACGCTGGGGGGCGCCGCTGAAACCGCCATCACGCTTCCTCAACCGAGCGGATCGCCCGAAAAAAAGGGGGGGCCGAACCAGCCCCCCTTTGCTCCAACAGGCACCAGGGATCAGGCGCCGATTTTGGCGACGGCCGCCTTGGCCTTCTTGAGGATGTCGCCGCGCAGGGGCACGTAGCCCAGGTCGTCAGCCAGGTTCTGGCCGGGGCCCAGCAAGTAGAGCAGGGCTTTGCGGATCGGGCCAGCCTTGAGGCTGTTGCCTTCCTTGTAGGCCAAGATCCAGGTGAGCGTGGTGATCGGGTAGCTCTTGGCGCCGGTGGGGTTGGGATCTTCGCCCGCCAGGTTGGCATCCAGTCTGATCTCGTTGAGGGCAGCAGCACCACCAGCCAGGTCAGGCAGGACGAAGTTGCCAGCCTTGTTCTGGATCGCAGCAGCTTGCAGCGGAGCCTTCACAAAGGCACGAGACACATAGCCGATCGCACCGGGGCTGTTGGTGAGCACGCCGGCCACACCTTCATTGCCCTTGCCGCCCACGCCCACGGGCCAATTCACGCTCTTGCCCTCACCCACCTTGCTCTTCCACTTGGAGGAGAAGGCGCTCAGGGAGTTGGTGAAGGCAAAGGTGGTACCCGAACCATCGGAACGGTGGGCCACCTTGAGCTTGCCCTTGCCGCACTTGAGCTGATCCCAGGTTTTGATCTCACCCAGGAACACGTCGACAAGCTGAGCCTGCGTGAGCTTGAGACCCTTGCAATCAGGCTTGTTGTAGGCAACAGCGATGGTGCCGCCCACGGTGGGGATCTGCACCACACCACGCTTCACTTTGGCGTAGTCGGACGCCTTGAGGGGCTCATCAGAAGCACCAAAGTCCACCGATTCCTTGATGTACTGGCGCACACCGGCACCGGAACCGACCGACTGGTAGTTGACCATGATGCCCTGAGCGGCAGCGCCGGAGAAGGCACGCTGATAGAAGGGGGCCGGGAAGGAAGCGCCGGCACCGTTCAGGGTGGTCTGAGCCGAAGCGGTTGCAGCGACACCCAGCGTGGCGAGGGTACCGATGGCGAAGGCCTTCTTCACGAAGGTCATGGGAACGTCCGAGACGGAGCACCCAAGAATTAACCAACGACCCACCGGGGCACGTTAGGAAGTGGTTAAGCCTGGGTGAACGATTGATTGAGGGCCACAGCCTGATGTCGCGCCGGGCACGCTGGCGGCTGGCCGGCGGTCGCACTACGGTTGTGGTTTGTTCTGCTCCTTAGCATGAATCAAACCATCGCCAGCCTGCATCCAAACCCTGGATGGCTGAACGGCGCCCCAGGTTCCAGCCACACGTTCAACCGGGGCAGCGCAGCCAGGCCCCTACCCCCAACCAACAGCCCAGACGGCGCCTCCACTGACACCACAGCGCCGGTGGGCAAACACTGCATCCTCGAGCTGTACAACTGCAACCCCAGCAAGCTCGACGACGAAGACGTTCTGCGACGCACGATCACCGCAGCCGTAAACCAGGCCGGTGCCACGCTGTTGCATCTGATCACCCATCAGTTTCAGCCCCAGGGGGTGACCGGCCTGGCGCTGCTGGCTGAATCCCATCTCTCGATTCACACCTGGCCGGAATCGGGCTACGCCGCCGTGGATGTGTTCACCTGCGGCGACCACACCATGCCCGAGCGGGCCTGCGAGCAGCTCTGCCGGGATCTGGAGTCCAGCAGCCACAGCCTGCGCAGTTTTCGACACCAAACGCCGCCGCAGATCAGCCAGCAGCAGCGCCTGGCCGGTTAAGGCCCGCTGTTGAGCCGGTGACGGCGGCCCCTCTCTCAGCCGGCACAGGGTGGGGCCGGCCGCTGACAGCGCTCAGCCAGGGCAACCAGCCAGCGCTGCAGGCCGCTGATGGCCCCAGGGCTGAGCCGGTAGTACACCCAGCGCCCCTGGTCGCGTGAAGCGATCAACCCCGCGTCGCGCAGCACACGCAGATGAAACGACAGGCGCGACTGGGCCAGCCCCAGCTCGGCGGTGAGCTCACAGACACAGCGCTCGCCCCCCGCCAGGGCCTGCACCACCGCCAGGCGCACCGGATCGGCCAAGGCCTTGAACAGCACCGGAACCTGCTCGGGCTCCAGGTCAGCACTGGGCTCAGCGGTGGACGGAGCACTGGACAAGGAGGTGGACGGGACGGTGACCATTGACAAACCCTAGGCAGCGCGCCCGGCGAGCCAACCCATCAACCGCGCTTGATGCATCAACTATGGTTGATGCGTTTACCCCCCCCCGCTGCCATGCGCATCGGCATCAACGGTTTCGGCCGCATCGGTCGCCTGGTGTTTCGTGCCCTCTGGGGGCGGGACGGCATCGAGCTGCTGCATGTGAACGAACCCGCCGGCGATGGCGTCAGCTGCGCCCATCTGCTGGCCTTCGATTCGGTGCACGGGCGCTGGCAGCACACCGTCAGCGGCGACGCCGATGGCGTCCTGGTGGACGCGCAACCGGTGACCACCAGCCGGCATTGCGATCCCACGGCCGTGCCCTGGCAGGCCCTGGGGGTGGAGCTGGTGCTGGAGTGCAGCGGACGCTTCAAAACGCCCGATACCCTCAACCCCTACTTCGAAACCTGTGGCCTGGAGCGGGTGGTGGTGGCCTGCCCGGTGAAGGGTGTGGTCGCCGGTGAGGAAGCCCTCAATGTGGTGTACGGCATCAACCACCACGCTTACCAACCGGCGCGGCACCGCTTGGTGACCGCCGCCTCCTGCACCACCAACTGCCTGGCACCGGTGGTGAAGGTGGTGCAGGAGAACTTCGGCATCCGCCACGGTGCCATCACCACCCTGCACAACGTGACCAACACCCAGGTGGTGGTGGATGGGTTCAAGAGCGATCAACGGCGTGCCCGCTCCTGCCTCAATTCGCTGATTCCCACCACCACGGGCTCGGCCAAGGCGATCGGCCTGATCTTCCCGGAACTGCAGGGCAAGCTGAACGGCCATTCCGTGCGTGTGCCGCTGCTGAACGGCTCGCTCACCGATGCGGTGTTCGAGCTGGAGCGCGCCACCACGGTAGAGGAGGTGAATGCGGCCTTCGCCGCCGCGGCCTGCGGAGATCTTGCCGGAATCCTCGGCTACGAAACCCGGCCCCTGGTGTCTGTCGACTATGTCAACGACGACCGCAGTGCCATCGTCGACGGCCTGTCGACGATGGTGGTGAACGGCACCCAGCTCAAGGTGTACGCCTGGTACGACAACGAGTGGGGCTACAGCTCGCGTCTGGCCGATCTGGTGTGCCATGTGGTGAGCCAGACCCCATGCTGAGCCCACTGCAGCAGTACGGGGTGGTGACGGCCAACTACTGGGCCTTCACCCTCAGCGATGGAGCCCTGCGCCTGTTGGTGGTGTTCCACTTCCACCAGCTCGGTTACTCCAGCCTTGAGATCGCCCTTCTCTTTCTGTTCTACGAACTGTTCGGCATCATCACCAACCTCGCGGGTGGCTGGCTGGCAGCGCGCTTTGGCCTGCGCTTCACCCTCTGGAGCGGCACGCTGCTGCAGATCACCGCACTGCTGATGCTGGTGCCGGTGGCGGCCAGCTGGCCGAAGGCCCTCTCCGTGGCCTATGTGATGGCGACCCAGGCCCTCAGCGGCATCGCCAAGGACCTCAACAAGATGAGCGCCAAGGGGGCGATCAAGGCGGTGCTGGGTGGCGGCGACGACAACCGCCTGTTCCGCTGGGTGGCGATCCTCACGGGCTCCAAGAACGCCCTCAAGGGTGTGGGCTTTTTCCTGGGAGGTGTGCTGCTGGCGGCCTTCGGCTTCAACGGCGCCGTGGGCGCCATGGCGGCAGGTCTCTGTCTGGCCTTCCTGCTCAGCCTGGTGCTGCCGGCAGATCTGGGGCGCATGAAGGCCAGGCCCGGCTTCAGCAGCCTGTTCTCGCGCAGCGCCGGCATCAACGTGCTCTCCCTGGCGCGCTTCTTCCTGTTTGGTGCCCGCGATGTGTGGTTCGTGGTGGCCCTGCCGGTGTTCCTGGAGGCAAACCTTGGCTGGCGCTTCTGGGAGGTGGGGGCCTTCCTGGGGCTGTGGGTGATCGGCTACGGCGTGGTGCAGGCCTGCACACCCGCACTCCGGCGCAGCTGGGGCCAGGGGGGGCCGCCGGGGCCTCGGGCCGTGAGCTTCTGGGCCGCCGTGCTCAGCAGCATCCCGGCGCTGATCGCCCTGGCCCTGGCGCGTCAGGTCAGCCAACCCGGGCTGGCGGTGATCGTGGGGCTGGCGGTCTTCGGACTGGTGTTCGCCATCAACTCCGCCATCCACAGCGCCATGGTGCTGCTCTACAGCGATCACGAAGCGGTGCGCCTCAATGTGGGGTTCTATTACATGGTCAATGCTGGCGGCCGCCTGCTGGGCACGCTGCTGTCGGGCTGGGTGTTTGTGCAGGGGGGGCTGCAGGCCTGCCTGTGGTGCTCCTCGCTATTGCTTGCCCTCTCCTGGTTGAGCAGTCTGCGACTGCCGCCCCTGCGCCAGGCCACAGCCATGGCCTCAGGACCTGGAGCGGCCGCCTGAAAACAACCGACGGATGGCAGCGCTTTGATCGGGGCAGAGCTGCGGCACCTGCTCATCCACAGCCAGCTGCTCGATCTCGGCAGGGCTGAGGCCGCTGGCGCCCAGCCCCGCCTGCTCGTAGCGCTGCGCCAACCAACGCTGCCCCTCCTGAACAGCCTGCGGCTGGCCCTGGTCGCCGAGCGAGCAGAGCAGCTCGGCATACAGACGCGCGGCACATCCCGATGCGCCGTAGCGAGGCACACAGAGCTGCAGCGCGGACCGTTCCAGCACGGGGGACTGCGGTAGCCGCGGCGGCGGCGGCAACCCTGGCGGCAGCTGCGCTTGGCTGGCGGAGGCACTGGCCAGCAGCAGCAGCTGGGCGAAGCATCGCCAGCGGGCACACCTCATCGCCAAGGCCTCCTCATGGCCCCTCGTCACACCGCTTCAGGGCGTTGAGAACCGTTGGATTCAGCCCCATGGGGGCAGACGCATCCACCACCCGGGGGGCAAGGCCGCTCAGGGCGGCGGCCGCCTGATCGAACCGACGACGAGCCTGCTGCAGGCGCACCGCCTGGGCCTGACGCCAGGCCCAGCGCCGCTCACGCTCCTGCTGCTGCCAGACTTCCATCGCCTGCCGATGCTGGTCCTCCTCGATCTCCTGGTCGTACGGGGCCAAGCGGCGCTGCTCCTCAGGGTCGAGGGGCCTGGGTTGGCCGGCACCAGGGCTGTAGGCCTCGTGCTCGATGGCCAGCAGCTGGCGGCGCTGATCCCGGAAACGAGCCAGCAGGGGCTGCAGTTGCTGGTTGCGCTGCCGGCAGCGCTGCTGGGCGGCAGCCCGCTGCTGCTGCAACGCCTGCTGGCGCCTGGACTGCTCCGAGGAGGTCTGAACCAGGCTGCAGCTGGTGAGCGCCAGCAGCGCCAGAGCGCAGGCGGCCAGTGCGTGTGGGCCTCTCACGGGCAACCCTGGACTGACGCCATGTTGCCAGGCACAGGCAGGGCCTGATCCGATCGCCCCCAAATGGGGGTATCGGCGGGCGGCGCGCCGGATCTAGGCCTTTCCCAACCGCAGGCGCCCTGCCGCGGGCCCGCCCACGACCATGACGAGCCAGCCCAGCATCACCATCGGCGAACTGGAGGCCAACTATCAGCTGTATTGCAAAGCGCTGAGAATGCTGGTGGCCGAAAAGCGCACCTTGAACAAGATTCAGCGCACCGTGTGCTGGGGAAGGTTGGCGACCCTGCACCACTGCCTACCGCGCCAATACAAATCACCTGACTACCTTTACGCCCAGATCCTGCAACAGCAGACGTCCACCTGAACTGATCACAGGAGCTGCGCTATGGCGATTCAGGCTTCTCGCCTCAACCGGCTGTTTGAGCACATCAGCCGTGAACCCAGCCTGCCCCTGTCTCAGCACCTAGCCACTTGGGGGTTCGAATCCCTGGAAGCCGGCGATCGCGAATTCGTGGCCGAATTCGGCATCGACCTGACCCAGTTCCACCGCGTTAGCCAACGAGCCGCCGAAGACAGGGAGTTCCGCCAGCACCACCCCGAGCGCCAGGCTCTGATCATCAACGAGTGATAAGCAAACTCCATCAACCTGTGGAACGAGCCAGGCCAGCACACCATGATGAAGGCAGACCCCGCCACCACGGGGCCGCTCGCCGCTCAAGCCTGAGCGACCGATCGCAACGGTGATTCTGAGCGGCCGATCTGCACGATGGATCTCACCCCCTATCTCGACAGCCTGCAGGGCAGCAACCTGGACGGGGTGCTGCTCTCGGTGGCGGTGAATGGCAAGGTGGCGCTGGCAATGAAAGGGCGCTTCTTCCTGCGTTGCCTCTGCGAAAGCTTCCGCGAACCGGACATGATCGGTTGCGCCGTAACCGACGAACAGAGCTGCCTGACCTATCTCCAGCGTGAACGCTATGAGTTGCTGATCTGCACCGATTTTCTGGAAAGCGGCAACGGCTTTGAGCTGGCCCGGAAAGCCCGGCAGCTGCAACCGGAGCTGAAGGTGGTGGTGCTGGCCCTGGGGGATGCCGTCCCGGTGGAATACAGCGATGCCCCCTGGCTGGAGGCGGTGGTGGCCGAAGCGGATTTTGTGGAAGATCAGAAGCCTCTGGAGGCGGCGGTGATTGCCGTGATGGGCCATCACTCCTATCGCAGTCCATCGCTGCGCTCCGGGCAGCTGCCCTATCTCAGCTGCCCGCGGCTGACGCCACGGGAATACGAAGTGTTGGATCTGCTGGCCAGTGGTCTCACCGATCGGGAGATCGCCGAGCAGCTGGTGGTGAGCGAAGAAACGGCACGCACCTACACCAAGCGATTGCTCAAGACCCTGGAGGTGAGCAATCGGGTGCAGGCCGTGCTCAAGGGCATGCGCTGCGGCATGCAGCAGCTCTGACGTCGCCCGGGCAGCCAGGCACTGGCAACAGCGGGTGGGCTCCCCATACTGCCTTCAGCTCCCTTGCTTCAGCGCTCCGGAATGGTCCGCTCCCCCTCCGCCGTGCTGCTGGCCCTGGCCTGCGGCCTGCCCGCAGCCATGGTTGCCCCACGGCCAACGCAGGCGGCCGACTGCCAAACCCCGATGCAGGGGCGTTACGCGGTGATGGCGATGGGTACCGTGCGCGCCGATCAGCGCTCCGCGACGGCCACACCGCAGGCGCGCCTGCTGGAGGAGCGCTGGCAGCCGGATGGCCGCGTGGAAGGACGGCTGGTGGAGCGGGTGGGGGAAGCCCTGCGCAGCACCAGCTATCGCGGCAGACTGAACGTCGTGGGCACCTGCCTGGTGCAGGTTCAGCGCCAACTGCCCTGGGGCCAGCAGCTTTCGGAGGCGGTGCTCGACAACCGCGGCCGGCCCCTCTACAGCCTCGATCGCACCCCCGGCACGGTGATCAGCAGCCGCTGGCTGCCGATGGCACCCGGCAGCTGCCGCGGCAGCGACCTCAACGGTGTGGTGCTCTCCAGCCAGGTGGGCGTGAACCGGGTGCAGGGGGGCTGGAAGCCCAATGCCGTGGTGCAGCGCGAGGTGTGGCGTGACGGCAGCGTGGAGGGCGTGGCCCTCTCCAGCTATGCCGGTGTGGGCGACAGCGTGGCCTACACCGGTCAACTCCGCCTCGATGCCGACAGCTGCTGGGGCGCCCTGGCCGAAACCGACGCCAAAGGGGGCCGCTACAACTACCGCGCCCTCGTGGTGAACGGACGCAAGGGGGCCCGCGGCTACCTGTATCTGCAGACCGACCCCTCCGATCTCACCGTGGGCTGGCTGGTGCGCGACTGATGGCTGGCGAGGCCCGACCGTTGGATCCGGCCTCGAGCACCCGGCCGATCAAGGCTGCCTGCGGAAACCCAGCTGCCCGCAGATCCTTCAGGGCGCTGGCGGCAGCCTCCGCCGGCAGAGCCGCCAGCAGAGGGCCGCAGGTCTGCGGATCGATCCAGAGCTGCCGCTGCGGGGCTGACGCCGCTGCCGCCAGGGTGACGGGGCCACCGGGATCCAGCAGGGCCAGGGCGCTGGCGTTAGCCGGTGCCAGGCTGCTGGCAAAGCCGGCCTGCAGGAGTTCCAGGGCGCCGGCGAAGGCCGGGATGGCCGCGCCATCGAGCTGCACCCGGCCCGAGGGCCCGAGCATTTCACCGAGATGGCCCAACAGTCCGAACCCGGTGACATCCGTGCAGGCCAGGCAGCCGTGGCGGGCCAGCACCCCCATCACGGCCGCCTGCTGCTGTTGAAGGGTGTCCAGGGCGGCATCGATCCAGGCGGGATCGGCGGCCCCGGCCATGGCGGCGGCGAACAGCACGCCACTGCCCAGGGGCCGACTCAGCAGCAGTAGCGCCCCGGCTGGCAGCGGCCCCTTGCTCCAGTGGTACTCCGCCCGCACCCGGCCATTCACCGTGAGGGCCAGGCCGAGGCCGGCCCCATCGCGGCCCTCCAGGGTGTGCCCACCCACCAGGGCAGCTCCGAGGGGATCCAGCACGGAGCGCACCCCCGCCAGGGTCTGCAGCAGCAGTTCCTCCTGCCAGCGGGCACCGCTGGCGGGCAGCGTCACCAGGGCCTGGGCCGTGAGCACCGCAGCACCGCTGGCCCAGAGATCACTGCAGGCGTGGAGGGTGGTGAGCCGGGCGTTGAGCCAGGGATCGTCCACCAGGGCGGGAAAGCCATCCACGCTCTGCAGCAGCAACTCCCCCTCGGCATCGCGCCCCACCACCGCAGCATCATCCGGGGCGGGTGGCTGTCCATCGGGCTGCAACCGGGCCAGGGCAGCCGCCAGCGGGCTGGCGGGCAGCTTGGCGGCGCAACCGCGGCAGGCCATCGGTTCGGCGGTCGTCATCGCTGCCGGGGCCAGCATCCCCATGAAATGCCGATCCAGCCGATCCTTCCAGCGCCAGAGCCAGCGGCTCGGGCCTACGGCCATCGGGCCATAGCAGGCCAGGGCCATCGGCTCACCGGCAACGGCGCCGCCATCACCAAGCAACTGCAGGGCGAAGGGCTGGGGCCGCCAGCGGCGCAGGGGCCGCGGGGGATCGGCGTGGCTGCGGCGCAGGTTCTCCGCCAGCACCGGTGCAGCCCGCACCGCCCACACCCCTGAAGCAGGGCGGGGATCCGCGGCAATCAGGCCACAATCGCCGCAGGCAAACAGGTTCGGATGCCCCTGCACCACCAGGGTGGGTTCGGTGAGCACCCGGCCGCTGGCGGCATCCAGGGGCAGCCCACTGGCTGCCAGCCAGTGGGGAGCACGGCTGCCGGTGCAGGCCAGATCCGCTGCGGCCTCCGAGGGCGCGCGGCGCTGCAGGCGAACGCCCGCCGCCGCCAGGAGCGCTGTGCCGCGGCGGTTCGCCGCTTCGGAGCCCAGCCGCAGCCCATCACCCCGCAACAGCACCTCCACGGCCGCCCCGCGGGCACGGAAGGCCAGGGCCAGCTCCACGGCAGCGGCACCCCCACCGCGGATGCGCAGAGGCTCATCGGCAGGGCGTGCCGCCGCCCAGGCCAGGAAGGGCTCCAGCGGTTTCACCGGCTGCTCGGCGCCCACGGCGCTGGCCGTCACAGCTCCGAGATCAAGGCTGAGGCGATCGAAGCGCAGGGCCGGCCGGCCCTGCAGCTGCAAGTCCCCGCTGACGGGCAGGAGACCGGTGATCTCCGCCTGCAGGAACACACCGCCGGCGCGGGCCTCTATCCACCCGCGGCACCATCCCCGTAGAGCACTCCGTGCCAGGGCGGCTGACCAGCACCCCCGCGGCCCAGGGCGGGCGGCCGGGGGGGTGCATCGCCCACTGGCGCTGGAGCTGCACGTGGGTGTGGCCGCCGCCGGCC
>JBJTHL010000211.1:0-4602 GCA_046094445.1 Vulcanococcus sp. | reverse complement strand
GAGAAGGGCATCACCGCCCTGCAGATGGACATGAAGATCACCGGCCTGGAGGTGAAGACCGTGGCCGAGGCCATCAATCAGGCCCGCCCCGCCCGTCTGCACATCCTCGAGAAGATGCTCGAGGCGATCGAGAAGCCCCGCGATGTGCTGAGCCCCCACGCCCCGCGCCTGCTCAGCTTCCGCATCGACCCCGAACTGATCGGCACCGTGATCGGCCCCGGCGGCCGCACGATCAAGGGCATCACCGAGCGCACCAACACCAAAATCGACATCGAAGACGGCGGCATCGTGACGATCGCCAGCCACGACGGCGCTGCCGCTGAGGAAGCCCAGCGCATCATCGAAGGCCTCACCCGCCGCGTGTCGGAAGGTGAGGTGTTCAGCGGTGCCGTGACCCGTGTGATCCCCATCGGCGCCTTCGTGGAGATCCTCCCCGGCAAGGAAGGCATGATCCACATCTCGCAACTCAGCGAGGCCCGCGTGGAGAAGGTGGAAGACGTGGTGAAGGTGGGCGACCACGTGACCGTGCGTGTGCGCGAAATCGACAACCGCGGCCGCATCAATCTCACCCTGCGCGGCGTGCCCCAGGCCGAAGAACAGGCAGGCGCCTGATCCACCCGCCCCCGGCTGACCCGGCGCCGTCGCTGGAGCCGAGTGAGCCGGGGCGCCAACCGGGATCATCAGCCGGCTCCTGCGGGGGCCGGCTTGTTCGATGCAACACACGGCTGGCTCCCCGACCTGATCTCCCCGACCCGGGCGCAAGGAACCCGGGAGCGGGGGGTGGGGTGGGGCTTGAGTGACGGCTGTCCTTTAGCGGATATCCGCGGATATCCACTAAAGGACACAAGCGACGCGTACAGGACACAATCGACGAGCTCCCCCCTCGCCTCCGATCGAGCAGCACCCGCGGGAGCCCCAGAGATCAGACCGCAAACCCCGGATCGATCAGCGCCATTGCCGCCGTCACGCGCTCGCAGAGTTCGGCATGGCTGGCGCCGTGGCTGGCGATCAGGCAGCCGGCCTGGCAGATGTCGCCGTCGTTGTAGCGCAGGGGCTGGCCATCGGCATGGCTGAAGGCGCCGCCGGCGGCGCGCAGCACCGCCTCGGGGGCGGCCAGATCCCAGTCCTTCGGGGCGCTCTTGCCGGAGAGGAGATGTAGAGGTCGGTTTCGCCGCGCAGGATCGTGGCCACTTTGCCGCCGACGCTGCCGATCGCCTTGGTGTCACCCAGGGCCAGGGTCTCCAGCAACTGCTCCAGCCGCTGATCGCGATGGTTGCGGCTGGCGACCAGCACCAGCTCACTCAGCTGGCGGCGAGGGCTGAGGCTGGCGAGGGTCTGCGCACCGGCGCGGTTCTCGCACCAGGCACGGCCATCACCCACCAGGCCAAACCACAGCTCCTCCATCACCGGCAGCAGCACCACCCCCAGCACCGGCTCCCCCTGCCGCACCAGGGCCAGGTGCACGGCGTATTCACCGGTGCCCTGCAGAAAATCCTTGGTGCCATCGAGAGGATCGAGGATCCACAACCACTCGGCATCCAGGGGCTGACCGGGGGTGAGCTGTTCTTTGGCGGTCTCCTCGCTGAGTAGGGTCCAGGGGGCCGTGGGGAAGGCAGCCGCCAGCCCATCGAGCAGCCACTGGTTCACCGCCAGATCCGCGGCGCTCACCGGTCCCTCTCCACCATCGTCCACGCTCAGGGCCGCCGGGAAGCCGTAGGGAGGCTGCTCACCGCGGCCGTAGGCCACCAGGATGTCAGCCGCTCCCCAACAGAGGCGACGCAGTTCCGCCAGAAGCACCTGCTCCTCGATGCCGGCGGGCAGGCAGGCGGCGGCGGGCATCATGGAGAGGGCAAAGGGGCATTGTGATGCAGGGCGCTGAACCCGCTGCGGGTGTGCTCTATCTGGTGGGAACCCCCATCGGCAACGTGGGTGATCTCTCGCCCCGCGCCCGCCACCTGCTGGCCCAGGTGGATCGCATCGCCTGCGAGGACACGCGGCGGAGCGGCCTGCTGCTGCACAACCTCGGCCTGCGCAGCCGCGAACAGGGGCCGCGCCTGCTCAGCTTTCACGAGCACAACCAGGCCAGCCGCATCCCGGAACTGCTGGAGGCCCTGGCGGGCGGTGAGGCGATCGCCGTGATCAGCGATGCCGGTCTGCCAGGCATCTCCGACCCGGGCGAGGCCCTGGTGGCGGCGGCGCGGGCAGCCGGGCGCACGGTGATCTGCATACCGGGGCCTTCGGCGGTCACCACCGCACTGGTGAGCAGCGGCCTGCCCACGGGACGGTTCTGCTTCGAGGGTTTTCTGCCGCCCAAGGCGGGGCAGCGACGGGCGCGGCTGAAGGACCTGGCGACCGAGCCCCGCACGCTGGTGCTGTTCGAAGCGCCGCACAGGCTGCTGGCCCTGCTGGAAGACCTGCTGAACGAGCTGGGGGATCGACCGATTGCGGTGACGCGCGAGCTGACCAAACGCCACGAGCAGCAGGTGGGGCCAACGGTGGCGGCGGCGCTGGCCCACTTCCACGCCACAGCCCCCCAGGGGGAGTTCACCGTGGTGCTCGGTGGTGCACCGCCAACGCCAAACCCGGCCGATGGTGCAGCTGACAGCGATCGCCATGGGCTGCGCCAGGCCCTCGAACACCTGATCAGCGATGGGTTGAGCCCCAGTGAGGCCGCCCGCCAACTGGCAGCAACAACCGGCGTACCACGGCGACAGCTCTACGCTCTGCTGCACACCCCAGAGGACAACCCCTGATGCTGCTGCGCCTGCGCCTGCTGTTGGCAAGCCTGGGTGGTGGGGTGTTGCTGCTGGTCCTGCTCTGCCTGGGGGCCCAGAACCTGAATCAGCGCACCAGCCTGAACCTGGGTTTCGGCCGCACGGCGGAGCTGCCCACCGGCTTTGTGGTGGGAGTGGCCCTGGTGATCGGTGTGATCAGCGGGGGCAGCGCCACGGCTCTGCTGCTGCCGCGCCGTCAGCGCGACTGAGATCAGCCGCCGGGGATGGCGAACAGACTCCCTCCTTCCAGCACCAAGCGGGTAATGCCCTGGGCCACCAGGTAGCGGGAGGTGCGCTGCAACACACCGCTGTCGGGCACCTTGATCACCCGCTGGCTACGGCCGCATTGCCGCTTGGCCTGGCGGGGATTGACGTAGAGCATCAGGGCCTGACGCTCCTGCTCCTCTTCCGGCAGGCTGCCCAGCTCGCTGAACTCCCGCAGCGGGCGAACATCGAGCTCGACCGTTTTATCGACCAGCAGGTAGAGACTGCCAGGCAGCGAATCGGGACCCAGGGGGCGGGGTAAGACCACCTGCACCGATGCCTGTGATGCGCTCGCGGTCACTGGCAGCGACTGCTCGGGCTCATCGGCGTCCTCATCGCCGTCATCAAGGCCATCGTCGCCGAAGTCGTCAGCGTCATCGATCGCCAGGCTGACTTCGTCTGGCTGCGGACCGGCTGCCAACTCAGGGGTGGGCTCGTGGTCGAGCCCGATGCCCAAGCCCGGTTGTGGGTCGCTGGCGGTGTCCTGCTCGGGGTCAGCAGCCGTCTCCTCCGCACTGGTGGCGGCGGATTGGCTGCGCCCGCCGGCTCGGGACTGTCTCTTCAGGCTGGCCAGCTCTTCCGCGCCGAGGGCGGTCTTCAGCACCCTACTCACCGTGTTGGGGCTGCAGCCATAGGCCTGAGCCAGCGCCTGGCCCGTCTCCCCCTGGCGGTAGCGGTCCACCAGCTCCTGCTTCTGGCTGTCGCTGAGCCGGCTGGCCGCCATCGAAACACCACGCACAGCCCACCAATCTAGCTCTCCTAGCCAGTGGACCCATCCCGTGCTGCAGCCGATCCACCTGCAGGCCCAGCTGCCACAATGAGCAAGCCGGGCAGGAATCCCGCTGCTCCCTTAGCTCAGCTGGATAGAGCAGCTGCCTTCTAAGCAGCCGGTCGATGGTTCGAATCCATCAGGGGGCGTTTCAGTCAGAGCCTGCTTTCTAGGCCCAAAAGCCGTTCTGACACTGGCTTTTGGGCTGACAGGCTTTGCCGGCTCCTGCTCGCCTGTGCCAGGCGATGCGAAGGACCTTCCCACAGGCCAGCGGTCCCGCAATGGGCTGTTCTGCTCCACGGCTGAGGCCTGCAGCACCGACGGGCACGTGGCCCCGAGAGCTGGGCAGTTCTGGATGGGCCTTGGAATTCCGGCACAACAGCGCGGCCGGAACAACGCTGGAGCGATGGGTCTGGTTGCTGAGCGGGATGCGGAGGAAACACCCATGGGGGCGTCGATGAGCAGTCGCTCACGGTTCTTGGTGTGGACGAAGTCGGCCGGAGGCCATATGTGATGGGATGCCAGATCGGATCATCTGGACCCATCCCAACGAACCAGCGCAGCGGATGCCTGGCCGGTATCCGCTCCTCGATCGAGACGTCGGAGAACAGGGAGCCCCTGCGCTCCCACTGACTTCGAATCTCAGATGCAACGGTGAGCTAATTTCCACAGAGAGGGCTGGTTTTTTTCAGGAAACTCCCAAGCAGAGGTCATGCCTCTCACGCATGCCAACAGCGCGACAGCGTCAGGGGAGAGGCGTCGCAGAGCTTGCTGAGCCCAACCGCCGCACTGGGC
>JBJTHL010000210.1:0-7594 GCA_046094445.1 Vulcanococcus sp. | reverse complement strand
CTGTCCCAACTCCGGCGGCCGCCCCTGCAGTAAATCCCGCCGCTCCAGCGCCCGGCAGACCGCCGGACGGCACCCTCAATGGCCCCCAGCCCAGCAGCCTGGAGGGGATCGTGCAGATCGCCCACAGCAACGGCTATTCCGACATTCATCTGGGGGTGGGTGAGGAACCCCGCTACCGGGCCCGGGGCGAGATGGTGCGCACCGGCTGGCCGATCACCGATCCGGCCTGCTTCAACGGCTGGTTGCGGGAGATGCTCAATCCCAGCCAGATCGATGGCTTCCTCAAGGAGAAGGAATTCGATGGCGCCCACGCCTTCCCGTTCGTGCGGGTCCGCATCAACCTGCTGGATTCATTGCGCGGGCCGGCGATGGTGCTGCGCCTGATTCCGCAGCGCATCCTCAGCCTCACCGATCTGCAGCTGCCGGCTGTCCTGGCCGAGCTCTGCGGCCGCCCCAAAGGCCTGATCCTGGTGACAGGACCGACGGGCTCAGGCAAGAGCACCACCCTGGCGGCAATGATCGATTGGATCAATGGCAACCGCAGCTGCCACATCCTCACGATCGAGGATCCCGTGGAGTTCGTGCATGAAAGCCGCCGATCGCTGATCCGCCATCGCGAGGTGGGCCAGCACACCCGGCTGTTTCAGAACGCCCTGCGGGCCGCCCTGCGGGAAGACCCCGATGTGATCCTCATCGGTGAGATCCGGGATGGGGAAACGTTGGCCACCGCCCTGGAAGCGTCCCAGACTGGCCACCTGGTGTTCGGCACCCTGCACACCAACTCAGCGGTGAAAACGGTGGAACGGGTGCTGGGCATGGTCCCCCCCAGCCAACAGGAGGCGGTGCGCAGGGCCGTGTCCGAATCGCTGATCGCGGTGATCGCCCAGGGGCTGATCAACACCACCGATGGCAAGCGTGCGGGCTATCACGACATTCTGATCAACACCGAAGCCTGCAAGGACTACATCCAGCGCGGCGAGCTCGAGGAGATCGAGGAAATCATGCGCCGCAGCGGCTTTGATGGGATGCAAACGGCCAACATGGCGCTGCAGGCGTTGGTGGAGGCGGGCCGGGTTGTTGCCGACGACGCCATCGCCCAGAGCCTCAAGCCCAACGAACTGGCCATGGCCCTGCGCGGCAAGGTGTGAGGCCAGCCGGCTGCAGCCGTCTCAGACGCGGCCGCTGAGCCGGGCGATCAGCAGCACCGTGAGCCCCACCGACAGGCCCACCATCGCCATCCGACCATTCCAGATCTCAGCCTGGGGTGTGAAGCCCCGCTTCCATTGGTTGAGCTCGTCCGGACCCGCCTCCTCCACCTCGGGCGCGGCGGCTGTCGCCAGGGCGTCGTCGATTCTGGTGGGCGCGGATTCCATCGCAACGGCCGCTGGGTGAGACGAGCTTAAGAACTTCAGAACGGCGGTTGCGGTTCGTAGAGCACCATCGCCTGCTCCAGGGGCAGCCGCGGGGCCACCGCCAGGGCAACGCTGCTGACGCCGCCGGCCAGCAGCCGCTGTTCGGCGGCCACGCCGATCATGGCGGCGTTGTCGGTGCAGAAGGCCAGCGGTGCCGCGCGCCACTGCAGCCCCAGCTCGGCGCAGCGCTGTTCGAGGCGCTGGCGCAGGCGTCGGTTGGCCGCCACGCCCCCCACGGTCACGATCGTGCCCAGCTGCTGATCGCGGGCGCAGCGGCAGGTGCGCTCCACCAGAACATCCGCCACCACCTGCTCGAAGCTGGCGGCCACATCCGCCAGGGGGAAGGGCTGCCCGCCTGCAGCCTCCTCGGAGCGCAGCTGCTGCACCAGGCGCAGCACAGCGGTTTTGAGGCCGCTGAAGCTGAAGTCGTAAGGATGAAAGCCCCCTTCCGGCCGCGACACGCGCCCCTTGGGCAAGGGGAAGCGGCGGGGATCGCCCGCCAGCGCCGCCGCCTGGATCGCCGGCCCGCCGGGGTAGCCCAGATCCAGCAGGCGGGCGACCTTGTCGAAGGCTTCACCGGCGGCATCGTCGCGGCTGCGGGCCAGCCGGGTGTAGCAGCCAGGACCATCCACGCGGATCATCTCGGTGTGGCCGCCGCTCACCAGCAGCACCAGGTAGGGGCCGGGGGGCAGAGGATCCCCCAGCTGCACCGAGCAGAGGTGCCCTTCGAGGTGATGCACCCCCAGGAACGGCTTGCCGTGCAGGCGCGCAAGGGTGCGACCGGTCACCGAACCCACCAGCAGGGCGCCCACCAGTCCGGGGGCGGCGGTGGCGGCGATGGCATCGAGGTCGGTGTAGGCCACCCCGCACTCCGCCATCACCCGCTCGATCAGCACCGGCAGCGCCTCCACGTGGCGCCGGGAGGCGATTTCCGGCACCACCCCACCCCAGCGGGCATGCTCCTCCACCTGGGAGGCCACGGCGCTCGCGAGCACGCGCTGATCGCGCACCACGGCAGCTGCCGACTCGTCACAACTTGTTTCGAGGGCCAGCAGCGTTGGCATCAGCTCTGAGGGGTTCCCCTACTCTCCGCAAGTGACATCCTGCCCTGCAGCAGTTGCTTAACGGCGGCTGAGTTGCGGTCAGGCCCTCTCCAGTCCGCCATCCAGCTCAGGCACCGATGCGCCGCCTCTTCGCCGTTCTGATCTCAGCCCTGCTGCTCTTCGGCTTCGCCCCCGTGGCCAAAGCCGACGTTGCCGGTCTGACCCCCTGCTCCGAAAGCGCCCGCTTCCAGCAGCGCGCTGCCACGGCCTCCACACCCCAGGCCAAGGCTCGCTTCGAGATGTACAGCCAGGCCGTGTGCGGCACGGATGGCCTGCCCCACCTGATCGTGGACGGCCGCCTGAGCCACGCCGGCGACTTCATCATTCCCGGCATCGCCTTCCTCTACATCGCCGGTTGCATCGGCTGGGCCGGTCGCTCCTATCTGATTGCCATCCGCGGCGACAAGGACGCCACCATGAAGGAGATCCAGATCGATCTGCCCCTGGCCTTCAAGAGCACCCTGGGTGCTGCCACCTGGCCGATCGCCGCCTTCGCCGAGTTCAGCAGCGGCAAGCTGACTGAATCCGACAGCAAGGTGACCGTTTCCCCCCGCTGATCGCGGCTCATCCCCTTCCCCACTGTTCCAGGGCTCCTTCGATGCAGAAATTCCTCACCACCGCACCGGTGTTTGCCGCGATCTGGTTCACCATCACCGCCGGCATCCTGATCGAATTCAACCGCTTCTTCCCCGATCTTCTGTTCCACCCGATGTGATCAGGCCAGGCCACGATTCCGGGCCTGAGTGATACAGCACACCGCAAACCAAGCGGCCCCAGGGCCGCTTTTTTGTTGCAGTGCTGCCCAGCTCAGGCCAGCTCCATCAGCCCTTCCAGCTCCGCCAGGGCCACGTTGAGATCGGCGTTGACCACCACCGCATCAAACTCCGCCGCGGCGGCCAGCTCCACACGGGCCCGCTCCAGCCGTTGGCTGATGGCTGCTTCGCTGTCGGTGCCGCGCCCGCGAATGCGGCGTTCGAGCTCCTCGAAGCTGGGGGGCTGAATGAAGATCTGGAAGCCCTCGGGGAAGCTGCGGCGCACCTGCCGCGCCCCTTCCAGCTCGATCTCCAGCAGCACCGGTCGGCCCGCGCTGAGGTGCTCCTGCACCGGCTGGCGGGGCGTGCCGTAACAGTTGCCGGCGAATTCCGCCCACTCCAGCAGCCCGCCCTCGGCCACGGAGGCCTCAAAGCGCTCGCGGGCCATGAAGAAGTAGTGCTGGCCATCCACCTCGCCGCTGCGCGGGGAGCGGGTGGTGGCGGAGATCGACAGCCAGATGCGGGGGTGGTGCTGCAGCAGGGCCGCCACCAGCGTGCCCTTGCCGACGCCACTCGGACCGGTGATCAGAAACAACCTGCCGCTGGCAGCGCTCTGCTGGGCCATCACGGGGGGTGAACACGGCCCTGCAGAGTAGGGGCGACGCCGCAGCGCGCAGCCCGCAGCCATGCCCCCTCAGCGCCTGCAGGCGATGGACATCACCGCCCTGCGGGCGGTGCTGACGGAACTGCGGCCGCAGCTGCTTCCCAGCCGCTTCGAGAAGGCGCGCCAGGCCGATGGCCAGACGCTGCAGCTGGGCTTCCGAACCCTCAGCGGCCGCCTCTGGCTGGAGATCAGTTGGCTGGCGGAGGCACCGCGGCTGCTGGCCATCGATCCACCGCCGCGCGGCGGTGATGGCAGCACCCTGGCTCAGCAGCTGCAGCACGGGCTGGCTGGCCTGGCCCTGGTGGCGATCGAGCAGCAGGGCTGGGAGCGGGTGGTGGAGCTGGCCTTTGCCCCACGGCCGGGAGAGCAGCCGCTGCGCAGGCTGGTGGTGGAGCTGATGGGTCGCCACAGCAACCTGTTCCTGCTGGATGAACAGCGGCGCGTGATCACCGCCGCCCGCCAGGTGCGCCAGCAGCAATCGCGCTGGCGCCCAATCGGCACCGGCGACCCCTACAGCCCGCCGCCGCCCCTGAGCGGCCAGCCCCCCTCTCTGCAGGAGGAGGAGGCCCACTGGCGACGCCAACTCCAGCTGCTGCCGCTGCCCCTGGGGCAGGCCCTGAGCAGCGCCTATCAGGGGGTGAGTCCGGCCCTGGCCCTGCAGCTGGCCGGCGAGGAGCGCCACAGCGCCGAGGCCTTGCTCACCACCGCCGTGGATCAACTCAGCGCGGCCCAGTGGGCCAGTCTCTGGGGGCGCTGGCGCTGCTGGCTGCAGGCGTTGGAACAGGAGCGCTTTCAGGTCCAGAGCGGCGGCGCCAGCGCCTACCGCTGCTGGAGTGCCGCTGCGGCGGCGGATCCCGAGCCGCTGGCTACTGGCGACCCCCTGGTGATCAACCGGGCCCTGGCCCGCCATCACCACAGCCTGCTGCAGGCCCGCCAGCTGCAGCAGCGCCAGCAGCGGCTGGAGCAGCGGCTGCAGCAGGCCCTGGCCCGCGAACAGCAGCAGCGCCAGCAGCAGCAGAGCCTGCTGGCGCAGGAAGCGGGTTGGGAGGCCCTGCAGCGCCAGGCCGATGCCCTGCTCTGTGTGCGGCAGCCCAGCCGGGAGCAAGTGGCCGAATCCCAGGCCCTCTACCGCAAGGCCCGCAAGCTGCGCCGCTCCCGCCAGGCGATCGAGCCGCGGCTGGCGCTGCATGAGGGGCGCATCGCCCAGCTGGAGGCCAGCCTCACCTACCTGGAGCACTGGCGCGAGCTGGCGGCAACCGCTGCCGATGGCGGCAGCGATGCCCTGGCCGCCCTGGAACTGGAGAGTGAAGCCCTGCTGGAGGGCCGGCGGGAGCGCCAGGGCCGCCGCCGCGCCGGCGCTGCCCAGGCTGAAGCGGAGCCCCAACCCCTGGAGCTCACCAGCCCGGATGGGCTGCGGCTGCAGGTGGGCCGCAACCACCGCCAGAACGACTGGATCAGCCTGCGCCAGGCCCGCCGCGGCGATCTCTGGTTCCACGCCCAGGAATGCCCCGGCAGCCACGTGGTGCTCAAGAGCTCCGAAGGCCAGGCCAGCGACCGCGATCTGCAGGCCGCGGCCGATCTGGCGGCCCACTTCAGCCGAGCCCGCGGCAATGGCCGCGTGGCGGTGGTGATGGTGCCCAGCGAGGCGCTGCAGCGGATTGCCGGTGCCGGGTTGGGTACGGTGCGCCACCGCGGCGGTGCGGTGCTGTGGGCCGAACCGGCCCGCGCCCAGGCCCTGCTGAGCGCTGCGGTGCATAGCCTCGGGCGGGAGCCACAGCCATGAGCGAACACGACCCCGGGCCCGCGGCGGCTGCCGCCCTGGAACCACCCCCACCGATCCGCGTACCGGCGGCCGCTCCGGCGGCCAGCGCACCCCCCTCCCTGGACGACCAGTTCCCCGGTGAGGTGGAGATGACCCTGGTGGGCCATCTCGAGGAGCTGCGCGCCCGCATCCTGCGCAGCCTGCTGGCGGTGGTGATCGCCGCCGCCGGCTGCCTGTTGTTGGTGCGTCCCCTGGTGCGGCTGCTGGAGGTGCCGGCCCACGGCATCCGCTTCCTGCAGCTGGCTCCGGGTGAATTTCTGTTCGTCTCGCTGAAGGTGGCGGGGTACGCGGGCCTCACCCTGGCCCTGCCCTGGGTGCTCTACGAGGGCCTGGCCTTCGTGCTGCCGGGTCTCACGCGCCGCGAGCAGCGGCTGGTGGCCCCGGCGGTGGCGGGATCTGCAGTGCTGTTTCTGGCCGGGTTGGCTTTTGCCTGGTGGGCGCTGGTGCCGGCGGCCCTCAACTTCCTGGTGAGCTACGGCGCCGATGTGGTGGAGCCGCTGTGGTCGATCGAGCGCTATCTCGATTTCGTGCTGCTGCTGATGCTGGCCACGGCCCTGGCCTTCCAATTGCCCGTGCTGCAGCTGCTTCTCGCCCTGTTGGGGCTGGTGCAGGCGCGCGCCATGCTCGGCGCCTGGCGCTTCGTGGTGTTGGCGGCGGCCGTGGCGGGGGCGGTGCTCACCCCCTCCACCGATCCGATCACGATGCTGCTCCTCACCGGCGCCATCACCGCCCTCTACCTGCTGGGCGTGGGTCTGGCGCTGCTGGTACAGCGGCGGCCGGCCTAGAGCAGAAACTCGCTGGCCCGGCCCTCGGGCAGCTCCAGGGGCAGGCTCATCGCCCGGCCCAGGCGCGGTTTATCGCTGGTGTGAAGCAGCCAGTCGCGCACCTGGGCGGCAACGCCCAGGCCGTTCAGGTTGGCCACCAGCTCCTCCAGCTTGGCGTCATAGGCCGCGGCATCCATCGGAAACGACTGCTGCTCGAGGTAGCCCCACATCACCTGCAGATACAGGCGACCGCGGCGCACGATCAGTTGCAGGTCGTAGGAGGCCTGCCAGCGGCGGCGCAGGATCGCCAGCAGCTCATCACGGCTGAGGGGGTCGGCGGCGGGGGAGGAACTCACGGGAGCCGGCAGCGGGCGCGCAACAGCATGTTGCAGGCTGCGGCGGCACGCCCGGCGGGCCGGGACAGTGAGGCCGGGGCAAGGTTCATAATGGGCGCCACGTTGCTGTGGCCACGACGCCGACCCGTATGACCCAGATCCCAGCGAGCGCCTCGAGCGGTGATGTGCCCGGAATGGGTCGTCGGCAGTTCATGAACCTGCTGACCTTCGGTTCCGTGACCGGCGTGGCCCTGGGTGCGCTGTACCCGGTGGTGAACTACTTCATCCCCCCCCGGGCGGCCGGCGGCGGCGGCGGCACCACCGCCAAGGATGAGCTGGGAAACACCGTGACCGCCAGCGGCTGGCTGGCCACCCACAAGGAGGGCGACCGCAACCTGGTGCAGGGCCTCAAGGGCGATCCCACCTACCTGGTGGTGGAAGGCAGCGATGCCATCGGCAGCTTCGGCATCAATGCCATCTGCACCCACCTGGGTTGTGTCGTGCCCTGGAACGCCGCGGCCAACAAATTCATGTGCCCCTGCCACGGCTCCCAGTACGACGCCAACGGCAAGGTGGTCCGCGGTCCTGCCCCCCTCTCCCTGGCCCTGGCTCACGTGTCGGTTGAGAGCGACACCGTGTTCCTCAGCCAGTGGACCGAAACCGATTTCCGCACCGGCGAGAAGCCCTGGTGGGTGCAGATGGCATTGATGCCGAAGCTGCCGATGGCATCGCTGCCTTCCAC
>JBJTHL010000209.1:0-2681 GCA_046094445.1 Vulcanococcus sp. | reverse complement strand
GGAGCGAAGACCCTGCGTTCCTGGTCCGAAACCTGATCGGCGTCGACCCACGCACCGGCTCGGTGGCGGTGGGCGAGCGTCTGCGGGTGGGCCAGCAGGTGCAGTTCCAGCTGCGTGATGCCGCCGCCTCCCATCAGGAGCAGCGCCAGCTGCTGCAGCGGCAGCGCCAGCGGCAGCCGGAACCGCTGGCGGCCCTGCTGTTCGCTTGCCTCGGCCGGGGCGAGGGGCTCTACGGCCAGCCGGATGGGGATGTGCAGGCCTGCCGCGACCAGTTCGCCACGGTGCCGGTGGCCGGTGCGTTCTGCAACGGTGAGATCGGCCCGGTGGGGGGCGCCACCCATCTGCACGGCTACACCGCCAGCTGGGGATTCCTGGTGGCCGATACGCCGGAGGACTGAGGGCGATGGTGCGTCAACACGTGAACCCGCTCAGCCGCTTCTTCCAGCTGCCGCTGGAGCTGCCGCCACCGGCGCAGCTGTTCCACGATCCAGACCTGCCCATTCACCTCGACATCGGCTGCGCCCGCGGCCGTTTCCTGCTGGCGATGGCCCAGCAGACCAGCGGGCGCAACCACCTGGGGGTGGAGATCCGCCGGGGGTTGGTGAGCGCCGCCGAGGCCGACCGCCAGGCCCTCGGCCTGGGCAACCTGCACTACGTGTTCTGCAACGCCAACATCAGCCTGGAGGCCTGGCTGGCGGCGCTGCCGGCGGGGCAGCTCGAGCTGGTGACGATCCAGTTTCCCGATCCCTGGTTCAAGAAGAAGCACCACAAGCGCCGGGTGCTGCAACCCGCCCTGCTGCTGGCGATCGCCCATGCCCTGGCACCAGGCCACCAGCTGTTCCTGCAGAGCGACGTGGCCGCCGTGATCGAGCCGATGGTGGCCCTCTGCGAGGCCAGCGGTTGCTTCAGGCGGCCGGCCGCCGATGCCCGCCCCTGGCGGCACGACAACCCACTGGCGGTGCCCACCGAGCGCGAAACCTATGTGCTCGGCCAGGGCCTGCCGGTGTACCGCGTGCTCTACGAACGCAACGAAGCGCCGCCACCGGCGTTGCAGGCCCTGGATGCCTGGCTGGAAGCCGCCGATAATCCGGGCACCGACACGGCAGGCCCCACGGCCGACGCCAACCCCGCATGACCCAGGCCCAGGCCCCGTCTACCCCCTGGCTGCTGCGCTGGCAGGGACAGCTGGGGGCCGGGCCCACCGGCCCCCTGAGCGCACGCTTGCCGCTGCTGGCGGGCCTGGTGCTCTGCGCCCTGATGGCAGGCCTGCCCCTGGTGACCCGCGGCGGCCTCAGCCTGCTGATCCTGGCCTGCGGCCTGCTGTGGCTGCTGTGGGCCCTGCGCAGCCCCGCCGGGCCGATCCGCCCGATCAGCGCCTGGCTGCTGGGCATGCTGGCGATTGCCGTGCTGGCCACCGGCTTCTCACCGGTGCCGCTCGCCGCCTTCAAGGGGCTGCTGAAGCTGCTGAGCTATCTAGGGGTGTACGCCCTGATGCGGCAGCTGCTGGAGGCGGCACCGCAGTGGTGGAACCGGATCGTGGCGGCACTGCTGGCCGGTGAGCTGGCCAGCGCCGTGATCGCGATCCGCCAGCTCTATGGCGACACCAGCGAACTGGCCCGCTGGGCCGATCCCAACTCCGTGGCCGACGGCACGATCCGGGTGTACGGCCCCCTGGAGAACCCCAATCTGCTGGCGGGCTATCTGATCCCGATCCTGCCCCTGGCGGTGGTCGCCGTGCTGCGCTGGCGCAGCTGGCCCCAGCGGCTGTTCGCCGCCGCCGCCCTGGTGCTGGGCACGGTGGCGCTGTTCCTCAGCTACAGCCGCGGGGGCTGGCTGGGAATGCTGGCGGCCCTGGGGGGTCTGGCGCTGCTGCTGGTGCTGCGCCAGACCCGCAGCTGGCCGCCCCTCTGGCGTCGGCTGTTCCCGGTGCTGTTGATCGCCGCCGGGGCTGCCTTGTTGGTGGTGGCCGTGACCCAGATCGAGCCGCTGCGCATCCGCGTGCTCAGCCTGGTGGCGGGCCGTCAGGACAGCTCCAACAATTTCCGGATCAATGTGTGGATGGCGGCGCTGGCGATGATCCAGGACCGCCCCTGGCTGGGGATCGGTCCCGGCAACACGGCCTTCAACCTGATCTACCCCCTCTACCAGCAGCCCAAGTTCAATGCTCTCAGCGCCTACTCCGTGCCCCTGGAGCTGCTGGTGGAGGGCGGGCTGCCGGGTCTGCTGGCGGGGCTCGGGCTGCTGCAGGCCAGCCTGCGCACCGGCCTGAGCCAGCTGAAGGGGGAGTCCAGCTGGGCCTTGCCCGCCCTGGCTGCCGTTGCCGCGATCGCCGGCCTCTGCGTGCAGGGCGCCACCGACACGATCTTCTTCCGGCCTGAGGTGCAGATGACGGGCTGGTTCTGCCTGGCCAGCCTGAGCGTCAGCCGCAGCAGCTGAACCCATGGCTGCCGCTGCGCCGTTGATCGCCGGCTTTGATGCCGGCCAGACCCACACCAGCTGCCGGCTGGCCAGGCTGGCGGCGGATGGCCAGCTCCAGCCCCTGGCCGATGGCGAGGGGAGCGGTGTCAGCCACCTGGATGCCCCCGGCGGCAGTCAGCGCTTCGAGGGCGCGCTGCGCTCATCACTCGCGGCGGCCCGGGCCGCCGCCCGGCTGGCCACCGATCAGCCGCTGGCGGCGGCCG
>JBJTHL010000208.1:0-2753 GCA_046094445.1 Vulcanococcus sp. | reverse complement strand
GGCCCTGGGCCCGGTGGCCGCCGAAGCGATCCTGGAGCTCGAGAAACTCTGGGTGGGCCGCGGCCTGGAGCTGATCACCGACATCCCCACCGATCTGCCGGACGTGTTCGCCGATCAGCGCCGCATGCGCCAGGTGCTGCTCAACCTGCTGGAGAACGCCTTCAAATACACCCCGGATGGCGGCAAGGTGAGCCTCACGATCCTGCATCGCACCAGCCAGTGGCTGCAGGTGAGCGTCTGCGATTCCGGGCCCGGTATCCCCCGCGATGAACAGGAGCGGATCTTCCTGGAGCGCGTCCGCCTGCCCCAGACCTCCGCCACCACCTCCGGCTTCGGGGTGGGCCTGTCGGTGTGCCGCCGCATCACCGACGTGCACGGAGGCCGGATCTGGGTGGTGTCCGAGCCGGATGAAGGGGCCTGCTTCCACTTCACCGTGCCGGTCTGGGATGGTCAGGGCGCCAGCTGATTGACGAAGGGGCCCTCCGACCCGTAACTTCAACTGCATCGGAGGGGCGGTGAACACCAGTCCCCAACAGGCGCCAGCCAACCGATTCATCTAGGCCCCCATCGTCTAGAGGCCTAGGACACCTCCCTTTCACGGAGGCGACAGGGGTTCGAATCCCCTTGGGGGTATCACCAGTTCAGCCTGCATCTGCAGCTGAAATGAGATAGCTAAAAGGTCTCTACAGTTGCCGTCGAGGTCATCACTAATTCCTGATTTGCGTCAGCGCCGGATCGATCGGCCAGCGACGTGATCGTTCCGAGGATGGCTCAGGCCAGGGCTTCCCGCCGCTGGGCTTCGGCCTGAACCGCCCGCAGGTTGGCCGCCAGATCCTCCTGCAGCCGCTGCTCGATCAGAGCGATCGGCATGCCCACGCATCCCTGCACGGTGAGGTCGTAGAGCAGGGTGGTGCCGGCGGAATCCTGCCCGATCTGCCAGGCGCCTTCGAACCGGCGGAAGTCGCCCTTGGTCATCACGAAGCTGAGGCGGCCCTCAGCCCGATGCTCGGTGAGCTCCAGCTGCACCCGGGCCTTGAAGCGCAGGCCCATGAACACCTGGGCACCCTCCTGCTCCAGGCCCACCATCTCCGCACGCCGCCACAGCAGGCGGGAGGTCTGCAGGTTGGGGATGAAGCGGCTGAGGTTGTCGTAATCGGTGAGCACCGCCCACAGCCACTGGGGATCCATCGCCAGCCGCAGCTGCACCGCCAGGCGCCGGCAGCCCGCCGGCAGCCGCTCCATCGTCTGCTGAATGGTGTCCAGCACGCAGGCGCCGTTCGCCAGGGGAGGCTCAGCGGCGAGTGCCTCGGGATCTGCCGGGCCACCTGCACGCTGGTCTGGAGGCACGGAGAGCTGCGTCAAAGGTGCGCTGCGGCAATCACGGCGGTGCACCAAATTACCGCGTTTCAAAGGCGAACGCGGAAGCCTGGGCTGGCGTGTGTTCCCTATGATCGCGCGCATTCTCCGGGAGCCAGGGTTCCATGCGTGTCTCGACCGCTACGTCAAGCCGCAGCGATACGCGGGTGTTCACCGTGGTGGTGCAGGGCTACGGCAGCGCCCAGCCTCGCAACGCCGAGCGCACGATCTCGGTTCCCTTTTCACGACTGCAAAACCTGATGCAGTCAATCAGCCAGCTGGGTGGCAAGGTGCTATCGGTGACGCCCGCCGGGGAAACGCCGGCTGCGCCGGCCGCTGCCCCCGCGCCCGCTGCCAGCAAGCCCGCACCCGCCAAAAAAGCCGCCGTGGCCCACGCCGACGTCCCCGTCAACCTCTACAAGCCGAAGGATCCCTTCATCGGCACCGTCACCGAGAACTACAGCCTGCTGGCTGAAGGCGCCATCGGCCGGGTGAACCACATCACCTTCGACCTCAGCGGTGGTGATCCGCACCTGCGCTACGTGGAAGGCCAGTCGATCGGCATCATCCCCGACGGCGCCGATGCCAACGGCAAGCCCCACAAGCTGCGCCTGTACTCGATCGCCAGCACCCGCCACGGCGACAACCTGGCCGACAACACCGTGTCCCTCTGCGTGCGCCAGCTGCAGTACGAGAAGGATGGCGAGACCATCAACGGCGTGTGCTCCACCTTCCTCTGCGACATCGAGCCCGGCGCCAAGGTGAAGATCACCGGCCCCGTGGGTAAGGAGATGCTCCTGCCCGACGACGAGGACGCCAACGTGATCATGCTGGCCACCGGCACCGGCATTGCGCCGATGCGCACCTACCTGCGCCGCATGTTCGAGCCCGCCGAGCGCGACACCAACGGCTGGCACTTCAAGGGCAAGGCCTGGCTGTTCATGGGTGCACCCACCACCGCCAACCTGCTCTACGACGACGACTTCAACCGCTACCAGGCCGAGTTCCCCGAGAACTTCCGCTATACCAAGGCCATCAGCCGCGAGCAGCAGAACGCCAACGGCGGCCGCATGTACATTCAGGACCGCGTCAGCGAGAACGCCGAGGAGATCTTCTCCTGGATCGAAAACCCCAAGACCCACGTGTACATGTGCGGTCTGCGTGGCATGGAGCCCGGCATCGACGAAGCGATGACCGCCGCCGCCGCCGCCAAGGGCCTCAACTGGGCCGAACTGCGCCCGCAGCTCAAGAAGGCCGAGCGCTGGCACGTGGAGACCTACTGAACCGCCGGCTGCGGTTTTCAACTCCACACAGGCCCGCCCACCGGCGGGCTTTTTTGTTGCCAGCCCATGCGCGCCGCCAGTGGGCTCGTTAAACCAGGGGCACGCCCGCGCTGC
>JBJTHL010000207.1:0-2572 GCA_046094445.1 Vulcanococcus sp. | reverse complement strand
CCCGCCAGTTCCACCCCCTTCCCCCGGCTTTCACCCCAGCCATGCCAACCCCCAGCGCACCACCGCAGTTCCTGCCGATCGAAGCCCAGTGGTGCCTGGAGCGACCGGCGGCCCAGGCCGCGGCGCCCCCCTGCATCCAGCTGGAGGTGGCCCGCAGCTTCCAGCAGCAGAGCTGGGGGTTGATGGGGCGGCCGCCGCTGGCGCCGCTGCACGGCATGTGGTTTCCCTGGCCCCAGCCCCAGGTGCTGAAGTTCTGGATGCACCGCACCCCGGCCCCGCTCGACATGCTCTTCCTGCGCAGCGGCCGGGTGATCGCCATCGAGGCCGGCGCCAAGCCCTGCCCCCATCTGCCCTGCCGCAGCTACGGACCCGATGAACCCGCCGATGGGGTGGTGGAACTGGCCGCCGGCGAAGCGGCGCGGCTGGGCCTGACGGTGGGCGCAGCGGCGCGGATCACCCCGCTGCCAGCTCCGGCGCCCCCGGCCGCTCGCCGCGCAGCACCAGCACGGGGTTGAGCGGCGCCAGGCGCGTGCCATCGGCCAGGGGCGCACCGCGCCAGGCCTGATGCTGCGCCACCGCCACCCGCAGCCCCGCCGCCTCCAGCAGCGGCCGCAGATCCGCCAGGGCCTCCACCGTGGCCAGGGGGATCAGCACCACACCACCGGGCCGCAACCGCTGCAGCACCGCCGCCAGCAGCGCCGCCCGCTCACGGCCGCCACCGCCGATCAACACGCGATCGGGATCCGGCAGCTCCGCCAGCGCCTCCGGGGCCCGGCCCTCGCGGATGCCCGCCGGCTGCACCCCCAGCCGCTGGGCATTGGCGGCGATCAGGGCGGCCGAGCCGCCGCGCTGCTCCAAGAACCAGGCCTGCAGCGCCGGCCGCAGGCGCAGCGCCTCCAGGCCCACCGAACCCACGCCGGCGCCGATGTCCCAGAGCACCCCGGCGGCTGGCAGGGCGAGGTCCGCCAGCAGCTGGAGGCGCACCTCCCGCTTGGTCATCAGGCCGGGGCGATCCTCGTGCTGCAGGAACAGGCCATCGGGCAGGCCGAACAGGGGCAGAGCCGCGGGATCGGCCGGGGCGGCGGGCGGCTCGGCGATCAGCAACACCAGATGCAGCGGATGGCAATCGGCGGGCAGCGGCGCCGCCGGCGCCAGACGCTGCACCCGCTCCGCCGGATGGCCGAGGCGCTCGCACAGCCACAACCCATAGGCGGCCTCGAGGCCGGAGGCCCCCAGGATGCGGCGCACCTCCTCGGCGCCGCCGCGGCTGGGGTCGGTGAGCACCGCCAGGGCCGGCGGCCGCTTCTGCAGCGCCGCCGCCAGGGCCTCCGGCTCGCGGCCGTGCAGGCTGATCCAGGCGGCGTCCTGCCAGGGGCGGCCCACACGAGCGAAGGCCAGCTGCAGGGAGCTGGGGGCCGGATGAAAGCGCAGCTGCTCCGGCGAGAAGCGCTGCAACAGCAGCCGGCCGATGCCGAACCAGAGCGGATCGCCGCTGGCCAGCAGCACGGCGGAGCGCCCGGCCCCCAGGGCCGCGGCCAGCGGTTCGAGGATCAGCTCCGGCCGGTCGCTGGCCAGCAGCTCCGGGCCGGGTGCGCCCGCCGGAATCCTCCCGGCCTCCTGCTCGAGCCGCCACCAGGGGGGCAAGGCCACCAGCAGTCGTTGGGGCGCCACCACGAGCGCAGCCGCGCGCAGCAGCCCCTGGGCGGATGCCAGCAGGCTGGCGGGGGCACCGGCATCGGTGCCGATCACATCGATGCGGGCCATGCCCCCAGCCTGCACCGGCGACAGGTGCTCGATGCCCTGTGCCAGGGGCTTGAGAGGATCAACTCCGCCACCGTGCCCCCATGAGCGACCGCCGCCAGCGCATCCACGAACTGGTGCTGGCCCTGCTGGCCCGCCAGAACGACCTGGAGCTGCTGGCCGGCGACGGCAGCGGCCTGCCCGGGGGCGACGCCGGCAACTGGATCGAGCGCAACCGCCGCGTGGTGCAGCGCTACCAGGCCCTGGTGCGCTCCGCCGTGACCCTGGACGCCCTGGTGGACCAGGAGGTGAACGGCAGCTTCCAGGCCCCTGCAAGCGCACCGACGACCCCATCCCCCTGAACCGCCGCACCAGCCAGCTCTGACAAGCTGGGCGCACCGCATCCGGCCCCATGGCGCCCCTCGGCCTCTCCACGCTGAAAACCCTGTTGCGCCGGGCCGGCCTCAGCCGCTCCGGGGGCGGCCGCCAGCACAGCGCCTGGCAGCCACCGGAGGCCAGTTGGAGCCGGCCCTTCGGCCTGGGCTGGGACAAGCCCTACACGGTGCGCTACGCCAGCAACCTCGACGACGGCCCCAACCACGGCATGCCCCTGGGGGGCTTCGGCGCCGGCTGCATCGGCCGCGGTACCGATGGCTCCTTCAACCTCTGGCACCTCGACGGCGGCGAGCATTGGTTCGGCACCCTGCCCGACTGCCAGTTCGCCCTGTTTGAAACCAACGGCAGCAGCAGCCGAGCCCATGCGCTGGCGGTGAAACCGCAGGCCGATGCCTCCCGGCCCGACGCCGGTGAACCCCTGGGCGCCTGGAGCTGG
>JBJTHL010000206.1:0-4139 GCA_046094445.1 Vulcanococcus sp. | reverse complement strand
GTGTGCGATCGGCTGCGTTGGGAGGTGGCTGCCGAGTTCGGCTACCGCTCCCGCCTGGGCTCCTCGGTGGAGCAGGCCGGAGCGTTGGCGGCCGCTGTCGATCCCGCCGCCGTGAACAAGCTGCTGCCAGGCCTGCTCACTCGGCTGCAGAACGAGGTGGAGCCGCTGCGCGGCTTGCGCCTGGGGCCACTGCAGCAGCTGGTGGTGGGGATGCTGCAGCACCTGCGCCAGCGCGGTGCCCTGGCTCTCAGCGAGCTGGTGGGGCGCGACGGCAAGGTCAGCCGCTACCTCGAGAGCGGTGGGGAGGACACCTATTCCTTCAACCAGATCCCCCACACGCCGAAGTTCGGACGCACCGCCAGCCGGCCGATCTTTCTCACCAGCTTCCGCGGCAAGGGGCGCTTCGAGCAGCCGGTGCGCGACTCCGGCCGGCCCACCTGGGCCCAGCACTGGCTGGAGCGCACCCTCACCCCCGCTACGTCCCTCGATGCCGAGCAGCAAAAGGAAGCCCTGAATGCCGTCGTCGACGCGTTGTGCCAGGCCGGCCTGCTGGTGCCGTTCAGCGGCGGCCGCGGTGAGCGCATCTGGGCGATTCCACCAGCAGCCATCACCGTGAGCCATGAGGCCCACCCCGTGCGCTGCGAGCACTGCGGCGACATGCACAGCGTGCCCACCGAGCAGCTCAGCCTCTGGGATGGTCTGCCTTGCCAGGTGCGCCATTGCCCCGGCAGCTACCGGCCCGATCCCCGCGGCGGTCTTCCCCTCTACCGGCGGCTGTATCAGCGCGGCGAGGTGCACCGCATCGTGGCCCGCGAACATACCGGCCTGCTTGAGCGCGGCGATCGCGAGCGGCTGGAAACCCAGTTCATCCGGGGCGAATACCGCAGCGATCCCAACCTGCTCTCGGCCACCTCCACCCTGGAGATGGGCATCAACATCGGCGATCTCTCCACCGTGCTGCTGGCTTCGGTGCCACCCGAGCCGGCCAACTACCTGCAGCGCATCGGCCGTGCCGGCCGCCGCGACGGCAACGCCATGGTGGGCACGTTGGTCACCGGCACCGCCCACGACCTCTACTTCTTCTCTGATCCGCGCGAGATGCTGCAGGGGCAGGTGAATCCCCCCGGCTGCTACCTCGATGCGGCCGCCATCCTGCGCCGCCAGCTGCTCGCCTACAGCCTCGATCGCTGGGTGGCGGGCGGCCTCGATCCGCTGGCGTTGCCACGCAAGCTCAAGCCCGGGCTCGATGGTGTGGAGAAAGCCAGTGCTGGCACCATCCCCCAGGAGTTCCCTTACACCTGGCTGGGCTGGGTGCAGGCCCATCAGGCTGATCTGCTGGAGCGTTTCTGCGCCCTGTTCGGCGAGGAGCTGCAGCCCGCCAGCGCCGCTGATCTTCGTGTGTTCCTGCTCACTCCCGCCGAAGGCAGTGGAGAGGGCGCCTTTGATGCGCCATTCGCCGCCCCCTTCGCAGAAGAATTGCTTGCCCGCCTGCGGGATCTGGTGGCCGAACGCAAGCGGCTGGGAGCAGAAGCCCGCAAGCTCCGCGAGCGCTACAACAAGCTCTGCGAACGCCCCGACGACGGCCTCACCCCTGAGGAACGGGAAGCCAAGGATTCGATCCGCCGCGAGCAGTTCGCCTACAACCAGCTGCGCAAGGACCTCGATGGCCGGCCCCTGCTGGCCATGCTCACCGACGAGGGCTTCCTGCCGAACTACGCCTTCCCGGAAGCGGGCGTCACGCTCAAGTCGGTGCTCTGGCGCAAGCTGCCCGGCCGTTCCGGGGATGGCCGCCGCAGCGAGGAACTGCCGCCCCTCTCCTACGAGCGCCCCGCCAACGTGGCCATCCGCGAGCTGGTGCCCGATGGCCAGTTCTATGCCCAGGGCCGCCGCGTCAAGGTCGATCAGGTCGACCCCAACCTCAACCAACCCGAGCGCTGGCGCTTCTGCCCCTCCTGCTCCTACGCCGCTCGCGAAACCGACGACGATTTCGGTCGTAAGGAATGCCCCCGCTGCAGCAGCAGCGGCTACGCCGACCACGGCCAAATCAAGGAGATGGCCCGCCTGCGCCAGGTGCAGGCCACCACGGAAGACGCCCGCAGCCGCTTTGGCGACGACAGCGACGAGCGCAACCCGCTGTTCTTCCACCGCGAGTTGTTGATCGTTCCCGACCACAGCCGCCGCGAGATCTCCCTGGCCATCGCCGATGAAGAGTTCCCCTTCGGCGCTGAATACCTGGCCAGCACCACCTTCCGCGAGATCAACTTCGGCGAGCAGGCCGTGGTGGGCGCCAGCCACGCCATCGCCGGTAAGGCCCTGAAAGTGAAGGGCTTTGAGCTCTGTCGCAGTTGCGGCAAGGTGCAGCGCGGCCCGGCCAAGGCCAGCAACCACACCTGGGGCTGCCGGTATCGCGACAAGCCCGACGACGCCCAGGTGCGCCAGCTGCTGTTCATGTACCGGGAGTTCAACTCAGAAGCCCTGCGCTTCCTGCTGCCTGGCGCCAGCTTCTGGGATGAGGCCGGCCAGCCCTCCTTCGTGGGCGCCCTGCACCTGGGCCTGCGCCAGCGCTTTGGCGGCAAGGTGGATCACCTGCAGTCAGCCCTGGGAGAGGAACCCCAGCCCGGCAGCCAACAGCGCAAAACGTTCCTGTACCTCTTCGATTCGGTGCCCGGCGGCACTGGCTACGTGCGCCAGCTCATCGAGGCGGGCGGTGCGGATCTGCGCGCGGTGTTTGAGCAATCGCTCCAGACACTGCAGGCCTGCTCCTGCAGCGATGGCTGCTACCGCTGCATCTTCATGTACCGCCAGCGCTTCGATCGCGAGCGCACCAGCAAGCGCCGTGCCATCGAACAGCTGCAAACGATCCTGAACCGCTGGGAGGAGCTGCAGCCCTCAGAGCGGAGCCTCTCTGAGGTGGTGATCAACACCCGCGCCGAAAGCGAGCTGGAGCTGCGCTTCATCGAGAAGCTCCGCGAAGGCAAAGGCAAACCCCCTGGTGTCACCGTCACCCTGCGCGACGACTTCATCAAGGGCAACAAGGGCTATCTGCTCACCTTCTCCAGCGGCTCGAGCGTGGTGAGCTGGAAGGTGGAGCAGCAGGTGCCGATCGGCGAAGCGGAGGGTGTTGGCGCCTTCTCCCGCGCTGATTTCCTGCTCACGCCCACGGCCGGCGGCAAGCCGATCGCCATCTACACCGATGGCTGGGACTACCACCGCAGCCGGCTGGCCAAAGATGCCGAACAGCGTATGGCCCTGCAGCGCAGCGGCCGCTACCTGTTCTGGGCTCTCAGCTGGGACGACGTGGTGGAAGCGCCGCCGACCGCCCAGGCGCCGCTTGATCCCAACGGGCTGGCGGTGGGAGTCATCCCCGCATTCGCCAACAAGCCCGAAACCTTCATCGAGCGCTGGTGGCCCCAGCCCCTGCTCGACAGCCTCACCTCGGCACCGCCGTTGATGCCACGGCAGGCCCAGCTGGCCAGCAGCCTGCAGCTGCTGATGGCTTATCTGGCCAACCCTTCCGAAGCGTTGTGGCAGGGCATGGCGCAGCAGTTCTGCCTGGCGCAGGCCTCCCCGCTGGCGATGGAGTCGCCGGAGCTCAGCGCTGCTGCCGATGCTCTTCAACTCGATCCGCATGTGCAGGAGTGGCAAGGAACGGAGCCCTCACGCCGCGTTGGCCAGCACCTCACGCCCGCTCCTGGCCTGCAGATCCTCAACCTGGTGGACATGGGCCTGCATGAACGCCGCCATCCAGCCGCCAGCTTCCGAGCCATTCACTTCGAGCCGGATCCGAATGCCTCTGAGCAACAGCAACAGGCGCGGTGGCGCGAATGGCTGCGCCAGAGCAACCTCTTCCAGTTCCTGCCCCATCTGCTGATCTCCACCCCGGGCTGGGGCGGCAGCGAGCAATCCGCCGCGGTCGACCCGCCCCAGGTGTGGGTGACGGCCGATCCGACCAAAGCTGCCCTGGACGGCACAACCGCTCCAGAGTCCGCTACGGCAGGGCGGCAAAGGGCCTGGCAGGAATTGGGCCGCTTCGCTCCGGCCGAGGCGCAGACGCTGCTGGAGGCCCTGAAAGCAGCCTGGCAAGACACGGATCATCCCCTGCCTGAGCAGGCCTTTGAACTGGAGGGCCCCCGCGGCGA
>JBJTHL010000205.1:0-5207 GCA_046094445.1 Vulcanococcus sp. | reverse complement strand
CCTCCGCCGGATCGGCCTGGCGCCAGGGAATCGCCACCAGGGCATCGAGCGGCTGCCAGCGCTCGCGCTCCGGCACAACGCGCTCGCTCAGGCCCACCCGCTCCAGGACCTGGGCCACGCGCTCCAGGTCCAGGGGGGCCTCCAGCGGCCCCACCGGCAGCACCAACACCTGCTGCTCCGCCGGATCGGCCATCACCTGCAGGTCGAGATCCAGCAGCTCCCGCGCGAAGAACAGCCGCCGCATGCGGCCGGTCTGGTGGGCGCCAAGGGCGCCGGCAAAGGCCTTGAGGCCCGCTTGATCACTGCTGCAACCGCAGTTCAACGCCAGCCAGATCAGCAGCTTGGCCCAGCTCTCGGTGGTCCAGAGGGGCTCGAAGCTGCTGCGATTGGCCCGCACCAGTTCGGCTAGGGCGAAGTCCACCAGGGTGGCCTGCAGGCTGGCCGGGTCTGGGGTTGAGGGCGCGGAGCTGGTCATGGCTCCATCCTGAAGCAGTCCGCTGCCCTGGCCCCAGCCATGGATCACCTCGTGCTGTTCGGCTGTTGGCGCTCCAGCAGCTCCCATCGCCTGCAGATCGGCCTGCGGCTCAAGCAGCTGCCCTTCAGCTACCGGCCGGTGAACCTTGATCAGGGCGAACAGCAGAGCGACTGGTATCGGGCAATCAACCCCAGCGGGGAAGGTCCAGCCCTGCAGGTCAACGGGGAAACCTGGCTGGAATCCCTGAGCATCCTCGAGGCCCTGGAGGAGCGCTACGGCCCCCAGGGCCAGCCGCTGCTGCCGACGGATCCGGATGCGCGTCGCCGCTGCCGCGAGCTCTGCGAAGCGATCAACAGCTCCTTGCAACCCCTGCTGCTGCCGGGCCGGCTGCGCCGTCCCATCCTGGAGGAGGCCGGCCCTGAACATCGGGACGCCACGGCGGCGGCGCTGCAGGCCGGCATCCAACGCTTTCAGCGCCAGGCCCTGGAGCAGCTCAACCGCCGGCTGGCGGCCACGCCGGGGCCGTACTGCCTGGGGGAGCAACCCAGTCTGGCCGATGTGCTGGTGGTGCCGCAGCTGGAGGCGGCCATGCGCCTCGGCATCGATCTCAATCCCTACCGGCGGCTCAGTGATCTGCACAGCACCTGCCTGCGGCTGGAGGCCTTTGCAGCGGCGGCGCCTGAACGGCAAGCCGATGGGCCCGATGCGCAGGCAGCTGCGGAGCCAGCCCCCCAGCGCCAACAGCTGCTGGCCCACAAAGATCCCGAACCGGCGCTGGCCGCCTACCTCTGCCAGGTGGCCAATACCCCCATCCCCGGTCTGGAGGACTGCCGCCGCCAGACCCTGGAGCACTTCGGGGTGGTGGCCTCAAAGATGACCGCCCTCGATGGCTGCCTGTTGTTGCGCTGGCTGTGCCAAAGCCGCCAACCGCGGCGGGTGCTGGAGATCGGGGTGTTCACCGGCTCCTCCTCCCTGGCGATCCTCGATGGCTTGGCGGCTGAGGCCGAGCTGAGCGCCATCGATTGCGAACCGCGCTTCACTGCCCTCGCCGAGGCCTGCTGGCAACGGGTGGGCCGCCGCGGGCAGGTGCACCTGCAGCTTGGGGATGCCCGGGCGTTGCTGCCGCAGCTGGAGCCCGGTTTTGAGCTGATCTATGTGGATGGCGACAACCAGCACTACCTCACCTATCTGGACCTGACGCTGCCGCTGCTCAGCCCAGGCGGTCTGCTGGTGTTCGACAACGTGCTCTGGCGGGGGCGGGTAACCCAACCGGCTGACGACGACTCGGCCATCGCCCTCGATCAGCTGAACCGCCGGCTGCAGGCCGACCCCAACCTGCGCAGCACCGTGCTCAGCCTGAGCGACGGGATGGCCCTGGTGGAGCGGCTTCAGCCAGCGGGCAGTGCCGCGAGATAAGAACCGATGAGCGGATGCTCCTCCAGCCCGGCCCACCGCAGGCGCACGGCGCGAGCAATGGTGGCCTCGGCCCTGGGGCTGAGGTGCTGGCGCCAGTCGTCGGTGGTGCCGGCGCGGAAATAGATCTGGGGGTTGAGGTGAAAACTGCCCGGCCGCTCGCTGAGCTCACGCTTCATCGTCTGAAAACCCGTGCTGGCGGCAATGGCCTCGGCCTGCTGCGGATCGAGGGGCCGGCCGGCGAACAGGAACCCCTGCAGCCGCTCCAGGGTTTCGGCTTTGCGGTCCACCATGTCTTCGTAGCGCAGCACACAGAGCTGGCCTGGCTTGAGGCGCGCACCGGCCTCAAGCCAGCCGCGCACATGGCAGCAGTAGTCGCCGAAGTAGAGGTCGCCTTCGGCAAACAACTCACTGAACCGCTCCAGATCCAGCCCCGTCTCCAAACCGAGCAGCGGGTGACGCATCCAGAAGAAGTACTGCGACACCACCACGGCCCGCGGATCGCGCACAACCGCCACGAAGCGGGTGGCGGGATCGATCCGCCGGCACGGCAGATCCTCAAAGGCGCAATGGGTGTACCAGAGGCGCGGCCGATCGGAGCTGGCGGCCAGAAAGGCCTGCCACGCCGCTTCGCTCTCCTGCGACAGAAACACCTCGGGCCAGGGCACCGCCCCGTGGCCGATGTCGCCACTGGCCATCGGATGGCGCGTCGGCAGATCCGCCTGAGCCCGGATCAGCTCCACCAGAAATTTCTTCGCCAGATGGGTCCCCACCTTCTGGTGGGTGGCGATCAACACGTCGTTGGGTTGGGTATCCCAGCTGTCCCGCAGGTGCTGTGTGGCCTTGGGATCGATGAATGGGGGGTAGCACTTGCCGTTCCAGCGGTGATGCAGGAAGCCCTCGGCATGGGCGGCCGACACCGGCGCGAACGTGCGCAGGCTGTGGCCGGGCCGCAGTGCGGCAGCGCGATCCAGCAACAGCGCGATCTGCCCATCGAGCTCCCGGCTGCGCTGCAACAGCTGCCGGCTGGCATACAACCGCTCCACCGAGGGCTGCACACGGAAGGCCACCTGCTCCAGCAAGGCCTGATCCGCCTCATCGAAGGGAGCACCGTCGAGGCGGTTGAGCACCTGCAGAGCCCCCACCACCGTGCCGCCCTCCGCGAGCACCGGCACGGTGAGGGCCGTGTGCACGGGGTAAGCCAGCGCCTCTGCAACCCCTTGGTGGGCGCCCTCAGCCCCGGCCAGCCCATGGCGCCGCACGGGGCGGCCCGTGCGGATGCACTCCCCCACCATCGAGCCTTCCTGAGCCACAACGATCTGGCGCTGCACCACGGCGCTGCCCGCCTCCAGCCAGAGTTCACCGGTATCGGGATCCAGCACGAACAGGGCACAGCGATCGGCCGCCAGCAGCGGCGGCAGGCTGAACACCAGCAGGTTGAGCAGATCGGTGTTGCGCAGCGCATCCCAGCGCTGGCTCAGCTCGCGCCGGGCGGCGATGGTCTGGTCCAGATCCGCCATGACATGGCCCTTGCGGCGAGGTCAGCGTGGCGAAACCACAATCCGCAGTCGACCGTGAACGGTCAGACTGCAGGCTGACAGCCAAGAGCGCCCCATGGCCCTCGACTTCAACGATCCCGATCTCGAGTTCACCGATCTGGTGTACGCCTACCAGAGCTGGGTGATGGCGGTGATCAACGATGAGAAGCTCGGCGGCGACACGCTGCTCACCGATGAGATCGCCGAGGACGCGCTCAACGCCATGCGCTTCCTGCCCGGTGAGGTGACCGCCGCGATCGAAACCAGCCTGGCCCGCGTCTACGACGTGGATCCCGACGAACTCAGCACCCTGCTGTTCCCCGAGGACTGACGCATCGCCAGGGACGCCGCCGCCTATGTGCTCGGCACCCACGCCGAGGAGCTGGATCGGCTGCGCTTCCAGCAGCAGCTCTGGCGCCCCCTGGCGGAGGCCGGCTGGGATCGCGCCGGCCTGAAGGCCGGTGAGCGGGTGCTGGATCTGGGGTCAGGCCCAGGCTTTGCAGCCCAGGATCTGGCCCGGCGTGTTGGCCCCTCTGGCCGCGTGCTGGCCCTGGAGCGCAGCCCGGCCTACGTCACGGCTGGCCGTGAGCTCGCCAGGCGCGCCGGCCTGATGCAGCTGGAGGTGCGCCCGCACGATCTGCTGCAGGATCCGCTGCCGGCCGAGGGTTTCGATCTGGCCTGGATGCGCTGGGTGGCCATGTTCCTCCCCGATCTGCAGCCCCTGCTCACGCAGCTGCCCCTGGCCCTACGCCCAGGAGGGCGGCTGGTGGTGCACGAGTACATGCACTGGGACAGCTTCGGCCTGCACCCCCACGGGGCTGCGATTCGCCGCTTCGGCCAGGCGGTGCAAGCGAGTTTCCGGGATGCCGGCGGCGATCCGGATGTGAACCGGCGGCTGCCATCGCTGCTGGCGGCACGCGGCTTCCGCATCGATGGGCTGCTGCCGCTGCCGGTGATCGGCGGCCCGGGTTCCATGGCCGCGCAATGGATGGAGCGCTTCGTGCAGGTGTATGGGCTGCAGCTGCAGGCCCTGGGGCTCTGGAGCCCGGCCGAGCAGGCCCAGGCGGAGGCCGAGATCAACGCCAGCGCCGCCGACCCCGGCAGCTACTGGGTGGGACCCACGGTGCTCGAACTGCGCGCGAGCTGGGAACCCTGAGCACGGTCCAACGTGCCGGCCACCAATGCCCCACAGCCACGGGTCCCCCCAGGGGACTGCTGAATCCCACGTCCAACTCGTCACCCGCTCCAGCCCGGCCAGCGACCCGCAGGACTGGCTGGGGGAGCTGCGGGGTTGGGTGAACCTCTGCCACAGCGGCCTGGAGCCGCGAGAAGCCTGGCGGCGGCTGCAGCCCTGAACCGCGCCGATCAGATCTGGCGCCGATCCAGGGCGTCGGCGAGACGCGTCGCGGCCGACGCCAATTGGGCCTGGGGATCAGGAGCCGCCTCGATGGCTTCACGGCGACGCATCGACTCGACGGCCCGCACCAGCACGAACACCACCAACGCGATCACGATGAAATTGATCAGCGCCACAATCACCGCCCCCGCGGGCCACTGGGCGATGGCACCCACGTTGGCGGCCTTGAGGACTGGCTGCAGCAGTGAGCCCATCACCAGGCTCACCAGGGCATCCACCACCTTGCCGAAGGCGCCGCCCATCACCACCGCCACAGCGAGGTCAACCACATTGCCTTTGTTGATGAAGTCCTAGTGTGTTGTCCCAGAGATACGAGAGCAAAGACGCTGAATCTTTTCCAAGATTGAATCCGCCGTAGCCGTCC
>JBJTHL010000204.1:0-2902 GCA_046094445.1 Vulcanococcus sp. | reverse complement strand
GCCAGGGTTTTGTTGTGTCTGCAGCGGGTGGAGCCCGCCCTGAGGCCGGAGCTGGAGCGTCTGTTGCAGCTGGCCTATGGCCTGCGGCCCCTGCCCGGGCAGGGGGATGCTCGGCCTGCAGCGATCTGCCCGGCGGGCATCACGGCGGTGGCCAGCCGCGATCACAACCTGATCGCCTGCGCCACGGCTATGGCGCAGGTTGGGCTGGGCTGGCCGGAGGCCCTGGCCCTCAGCGAGCAGGTGTTTGCCGAGGCCGATGCGGCCGATGCCCGCCGGGCTGCTGCCGGCACAGCCCGCGGCACGAGTGCCACCACCGATGGCCTGCTCGACTGGCTGGAGCAGCTGCGGGCCGCCGGCGTGTGTTGTGCCGTGATCAGCAACGACGACATCGCCGGCATCGAGCACTTCCTGGCGAGCCACGGCCTTGAGCCGTACTTCGCCGGCTTCTGGAGCGCTGAACATCGCCCGCGCAAACCCGATCCGGCAGCGGTGCATGGCCTCTGTGCCGCCTTGGGTGTTGCGGCTGAGCACTGCGCATTGATCGGCGATGCCAACAGCGATCTGCGCATGGCTGTGGAGGCGGGGATTCCCCAGCAGCGGGCCATCGGTTATCTCGCCGCCTGGAGCGTGCCGCCCCTGTTGGCGGAGCCCCACCCCCAGGTGCACCACTGGAGCGAGCTGGCACTGGCCTGACCGCTGTGCCGGTGGATGCAGGGTCGCTGCAGAGGGCCATCTAATGTAATGGGCCGTTTTCCACCTCCGACCGTCTGGCATGAGCAGTTCCGCAGGGTCAACCGGCCGCTACGTGTTCACCTCCGAGTCGGTCACGGAGGGCCACCCCGACAAGATCTGTGATCAGGTGAGCGATGCGGTGCTCGATGCCCTGCTGGCCCAGGATCCGGCCTCACGGGTGGCCTGCGAAACCGTGGTGAACACCGGTCTCTGCCTGATCACCGGTGAGGTCACCACCACCGCCCGAGTTGACTTCAACACGCTGGTTCGCGGTGTGATCGAGCGGATCGGGTACAGCGGTGCCCGTGCCGGCGGCTTCGATGCCAACAGCTGTGCCGTGCTGGTGGCCCTGGATCAGCAGTCGCCCGACATCGCTCAGGGGGTGAACGAAGCCGACGACCACGCCGGCGATCCGCTGGATCTGGTGGGCGCTGGCGATCAGGGAATCATGTTCGGCTACGCCTGCGCTGAAACGCCGGAGCTGATGCCGCTGCCCATCAGCCTGGCCCACCGCCTGGCGCGGCGTCTGGCGGAAGTGCGCCACAACGGCACCCTCGGCTACCTGCTGCCCGATGGCAAGACCCAGGTGAGTGTGGTGTACGAGAACGACGTCCCCGTCGCGATCGACACGATCCTGATCTCCACCCAGCACACCGCCGAGATCGATGGCATCTCCGAGGACAAGGCCCTGCGGGACCGCATCGCTGCCGATCTGTGGGTGCACGTGGTGGAGCCCGCCACGGCCGATCTCAGCCTCAAGCCCAGCAAGGCCGACACCCGGTTCCTGGTGAACCCCACCGGCAAGTTTGTGGTGGGTGGCCCCCAGGGCGACGCCGGTCTCACCGGCCGCAAGATCATCGTGGACACCTACGGCGGCTACGCCCGCCACGGTGGTGGTGCGTTCTCCGGCAAGGATCCCACCAAGGTGGACCGCTCCGCCGCCTATGCCGCCCGCTACGTGGCCAAGGCCCTGGTGGCCGCAGGCCTGGCCCGTAAGGCTGAGGTGCAGCTCAGCTATGCCATCGGCGTGGCTCGCCCGGTGAGCATCCTGGTGGAGAGCTTCGGCACCGGCGCCATCAGCAATGCCGAACTCACCGCCCTGGTGCAGGAGCACTTCGATCTTCGCCCCGGCGCCATCATCGAAACCTTCGGCCTCCGCCAGCTGCCCCAGCAGCGCGGTGGCCGCTTTTATCAGGACGTGGCGGCGTATGGCCACTTCGGCCGCAGCGATCTGAACCTGCCATGGGAGAACGTGGAGGCGATCGCCACCACCCTCCAGCAGGCCACAGCCGCTCGGGTTGCCGCCTGAGGCGGGGGCCCACGCCGAGATCAACCCCGGGCCGCTGGGCCTTGGTGTGGATCTCGGCAGCAGTGGCCTGCGCCTGGCGCTGATCGACGCGGGCGGCTGCGTGCTGGCGGAGGAGGCCTCCGCCTATCCCACTGCCTTCGCTGATCCAGATGCCTGGCGCTCTGGAGTGATCACCCTCTGCCGCCGCCTGGCGCCGGAGCTGCGCGGCCGGGTGGTGGCCATCGCCGTGGATGGCACCTCCGGCACCCTGCTGCTGTGCCGCCCCGATGGCGGTTTGCTGCCCGGAGCCTGCAGTCGGGCGTTGCCTTATCACCAGGCCTGCCCGCAGCAGGCGGCGGCTTCGGCGCAGCTGGTGGGTGCTGCAGCGGCCACCACTCCAGCGGCAACCGCCAGTGGCAGCCTGGCCCGCGCCCTCACCTTGCTGGCTGCCGCCGGCGATGGCCCCTGGCTGCTGCGCCATCAGGCCGATTGGCTGATGGGCTGGTTGCTGGGCGACTGGCGCTGGGGCGAAGAGGGCAACAATCTCCGCCTGGGGTGGGATCTCCAGGCCGGGGCCTGGCTGGGCCGCATCGCGGCGCAACCCTGGAGCGGAGCCCTGCCGGAGATCTGTGCCAGCGGCAGCCGCCTGGGGGTGCTCAGCCCTGCCGCTGCCGCTGCCCTGGGCCTCGGGGCCGAGGTTGCGGTGGTGGCCGGCAGCACCGATGCCAGCGCCGCCGTGCTGGCGGAGGAGGCCTCCGCCTATCCCACTGCCTTCGCGGATCCAGTCGCCCAGCAACCAGCCCATCAGCCAATCGGCCTGATGGCGCAGCAGCCAGGGGCCATCGCCGGCGGCAGCCAGCAAGGTGAGGGCGCGGGCCAGGC
>JBJTHL010000203.1:0-4185 GCA_046094445.1 Vulcanococcus sp. | reverse complement strand
CCGGCTACGGCCACATCGCCCTCGGTGTGGACGACATTCATGCCGTCTGCGACGGCATCCGGGCCCGGGGCGGCAACGTGGTGCGCGAGCCCGGGCCGATGAAGAACGGCAGCACCGTGATCGCCTTCGTGGAGGATCCCGCTGGCTCCAAAGTGGAGCTGATCGAGCTCGGTTCCCGCTCCCAGGCGGCCTGATCCGATGCCGGTCGACCGCGACGCGCGCCCGAGCCTCACCAGCGAACCGGATCGCTTCAGCGATCCCGCCTGGGATCTGCTGCTGGCCAGCCAGGACCAGGCCCGCCGCTGGCGCCACGGCCAGATGGATGTGGAGCACCTGCTGCAGGTGCTGTTCAGCGATTCCCGCTATGCCGCCTGGATCGAGCCGCTCCCCCTGGGCCGCGAGGAGTTGCTCGATGCCCTCGATGGTTTCTGCGCCGACCAGCCCGGCGGCGCTGGGCGCGACCTCTATATCGGCGAAGCCCTTGAGGAGTTGCTGGAGGCCGCCGACCGGGCGCGCACCAGCTGGGGGTCCCGCCTGATCGACGTGCCGCATCTGCTGCTCGCCCTCCTGGATGAACCGCGCATCGGCGCCGCTCTGCTGCAGCGGCAGGGGCTCAGCGCCGATCTGCTGAGCCGCTCCCTGCGCCTGGGGGCGGCCGAGCCCCGCCGGCCGGAGCCCGTGGCGCCCCCCGGCGACGACTGGATCGATCCGGGCACACCGCTGGCCCCTGTTCCCTCGGTGTCCCCTGTCCCCTCGGTGTCCTCCGCCCCGCCGGCTCCGCCAGCGCCAGCCCCTGAGCTGCGCCTGGAGCGGGAGCCCACGGCCCTGGAGCAGTTCGGCCGTGATCTCACCGCCGCCGCCCGCGCCGGCGAACTGGATCCGGTGATCGGCCGGGATGCCGAGATCCGACGCCTGATTCAGGTGCTCTCGCGGCGCAGCAAGAACAACCCGGTGCTGATCGGAGAGCCCGGCGTGGGGAAAACGGCCATCGCCGAACTGCTGGCCCAGCGCATCGTGGCCGGTGAGGTGCCCGAGGCCCTGCGCGGCCAGCGGCTGATCACCCTCGATCTGGGGGCCCTGATCGCCGGGGCCAAGTTCCGCGGCCAGTTCGAGGAGCGCCTGCGCAGTGTGCTCAAGGAGGTGCGCGAGGCCGAAGCCCCCGCCCTCGAGCGCGGCCAGGGCGGCGCCGCAGGCGTGATCCTGTTCCTCGATGAACTGCACACCGTGGTGGGTTCGGAGCGCTCCAGCGGTGATGCCGCCAGCATCCTCAAGCCCGCCCTGGCCCGCGGCGAGCTGCGTTGCATCGGCGCCACCACCCCGGAGGAGTTCAGCCGCACGGTGGAGAAGGATGCGGCCCTCAACCGCCGCTTTCAGCAGGTGCTGATCCGCGAGCCGAGCCTGGAGGAGAGCACCCTGATCCTGCGCGGCCTCAAGGAGCGCTACGAGCTGCACCACGGCGTGGCGATCACCGATGGGGCTGTGGCGGCGGCAGCCCGCCTGGCGGATCGCTACATCGCCGATCGGCGCCTGCCCGATTCCGCCATCGATCTGATCGATGAGGCCGCCGCCCAGCTGCGCATGGAGGTCACCTCCAAGCCGCGGGTGGTGGAGGAGGCGGAGGCGGAGCTGCGGCGGGTGGAGCTGGCGTTGCTCTCGGCCGAGGCGTCGCCGGAGGCGGAGCGGCTGGCCCTGCAACAGCAGCGCCGTCAGGCCAGCGACGCGCTGCAGGAGCTGCAGCAGCGCTGGCAGGGGGAGCGGCAGCACCTCGATGAGCTGCGCCAGCTGTTGGCCGACGATGAGACCCTGCGGTTGCAGATCGCCGAGGCCGAGCGCGATGGCGAGCTGGAGGAGGCCGCGCGCCTGCAGTACGACCAGCTCCATGGCGTTCAGCAGCGCCGCCAGTTGCTCGAGCAGGAGCTGGCGGCGGATCAGCGCAGCGGCCGCTCGCTGCTGCGGGAGCAGGTGGAGGAGGGCGACATCGCCGATGTGGTGGCACGCTCCACGGGCATCCCGGTGCAGCGCCTGCTGGCCGGTGAGCGCCAGAAGCTGCTGGACCTGGAGGCGCGCCTGGGGCAGCGGGTGATCGGCCAGCCGGAGCCGGTGGCGGCGGTGGCGGCGGCGATCCGCCGCGCCCGGGCCGGCATGAAGGATCCGCGCCGCCCGGTGGGCTCGTTCCTGTTTCTCGGCCCCACCGGCGTGGGCAAAACCGAGTTGGCCAAGGCCCTCGCGGCGGCGCTGTTCGACGAAGAGGAGGCCCTGGTGCGGCTCGACATGAGCGAGTTCATGGAGCGCAACGCCGTGGCCCGGCTGCTGGGGGCACCGCCCGGCTATGTGGGCTACGAGGAGGGCGGCCAGCTCACCGAGGCCGTGCGCCGCCGCCCCTACGCGGTGTTGCTGCTGGATGAGGTGGAGAAGGCCCACCCGGATGTGTTCAACGTGCTGCTGCAGGTGCTCGACGACGGCCGCCTCACCGATTCCCAGGGCCGCACGGCCGATTTCCGCCACACGGTGGTGGTGATGACCAGCAACCTGGCCAGCCGCGCCATCCTCGACAGCGCTCGCAGCGGCGGCGATCCTTCCGCCCTGGCTGCGGCGGTGGACCAGGCCCTGGCTACCCAGTTCCGGCCGGAGTTCCTCAACCGCATCGATGAGGTGATCCGCTTCCAGCCCCTCGGGCCGGCGGATCTCGAGCGGATCGTGCGGCTGCAACTGGCGGAGCTGGCTGCGCTGCTGCGGGAGCAGGGCCTGGCCCTGCAGGTGGAGGAGCCGGTGCTCGGCTGGCTGGCCCGTCAGGGCTACGAGCCGGAGTACGGCGCCCGGCCGCTGCGGCGGCTGCTGCGGCGCTGCATGGAGAATCCTCTGGCCACAGCCCTGCTGGAGGAGCGCTTCCAGGGGGCCGTTGCGGTGCAGGTGCGGCTGGCGGACAGCGGCGAGCAGCTGGTGTTTGCGCCTTTGCCGGCGGCAGCCTGAACCGCATCCGGTAGGGTGTCTATTTGCCGGTGCGTGTGGTGATCCCCCCGCGCGGCCCGCTCTCTCACCTGTGGCCCCCCAGACCGACCCTCAATCCAGCCCTGATCCCACTGTCGAGCAGCCCGCCAAGGCGGGGTTCCTGACCGACACGGTGGAGGAGCTCCGCAAGGTGGTCTGGCCCAGCCGCCAGCAGCTGTTTGCTGAATCGGTTGCGGTCATCCTGATGGTGACGCTCTCGGCCTTCGCCATCGCCGCGATCGATCGCTTCTACGGCTGGGCCAACGGCCAGGTGTTCCGCTGAAGCTCAGTGATCTCTCTTCCTGTTTCCCTTGCCTGTGTCTGACGTCGACCTGACCAGCGACGAGCTCGCCTCGATCGAAGCCCCCGCCGAAGCCGACGCTGTGCTCGATCTGGCTCCGGCCTCGGAGGGCCGGGCACCGGTGGCGCGCTGGTATGCCGTGCAGGTGGCCTCCAGCTGTGAGAAGAAGGTGAAGGCCACCCTGGAGCAGCGGGCCGTCACCCTGGGCGTGGATAACCGCATTCTGGAGATCGAGATCCCGCAGACCCCGGCGGTGAAGATCAAAAAGGATGGCAACCGCACCAGCACCGAGGAGAAAGTGTTCCCCGGCTATGTGCTCGTGCGGATGGTCCTCGATGAGGACACGATGATGGCGGTGCGCAGCACCCCGAACGTGATCAACTTCGTGGGGGCTGAGGATCGCCGCGCCACGGGCAAGGCCCGCGGCCACATCAAGCCCCGCCCCCTCAGTCGCCAGGAGGTGGATCGCATCTTCAAGCGCGCCGCCGAGAAGAAGCCGGTGGTCAAGGTCGACCTCACCGAGGGCGATCAGATCCTGGTCACCGCCGGTCCGTTCAAGGACTTCCAGGGCGAGGTGATCGAGGTGTCGGGCGAGCGCAGCAAGCTCAAGGCCCTGCTCTCGATCTTCGGCCGGGAAACCCCGGTGGAACTCGAGTTCTCCCAGATCAGCAAACAGAGCTGATGCCCGTGCGGCCGTCTCCCTGCGGAGGGCGGCCACAGGTGGTGCACCGGTTTCCGGGGCCACCGCACCCGCGGCCCTAGGGTCGCGGATCCGCAGATTGCCCAAGCCGCCAGGACGATGGCCAAAAAAGTCGTAGCCGTGATCAAGCTGGCCCTTCAGGCCGGCAAAGCCAACCCCGCGCCGCCGGTGGGCCCTGCCCTCGGTCAGCACGGCG
>JBJTHL010000202.1:0-4874 GCA_046094445.1 Vulcanococcus sp. | reverse complement strand
GGATGAGCCCCTGGCGGACCTGCTGAACCAGCGGCAGCGGGCCCAGCCCGGCGGCCTGATCGCCCTCGATGTGCCCAGCGGCCTGTGCTGGCCATCCCCCAGCCCTGCCCGCGCGGCCTGGGGGTTGGCCCCGGCCAGCTGCCAGCGGCGCCCGTCGCTGGCGGCCACCACGGTGCGGGCTCCCGTGAGCAGCAGGCTGCAGCCGCAGGCGGAGGCCGCCAGGGCCGCTGCCTCCAGGGGGGCGGCGGCCGCCAGATCGGGGAACAGCCGGTTGAATTCGCCGCGATGGGGCGTCAGCCAGGTGGGGCCGCGGCGGCTGCGCAGCCACAGCGCCGCCTCGCCTCGGGCCGCCAGGCGATTCAAGCCATCGGCATCGAGCAGCAGCAGGGCCGGCAGCTGTTGCAGGGCCTCCCAGAGGTGGCCGTCGTTGGGGCTGGGGGCCGCCGGGCCGAGGCCGGGCCCCAGCACCACCGCATCCAGGCGCTCCAGGCAGGCCGCCGGCAGGGCAGCCAGCCCCAGCCCGCCGCCGACTCCGCTGGGCAGGGCGGCGCTCACCACCACATGGGGCAGCAGCTGCCAGAGCGGCTCCGCCACAGCCGCCGGCAGGGCCGCGTGGATGCTGCCGCAGCCGCTGGCGCTGGCCCCCTGCAGGCAGAGATGAGCGGCCCCCCGGTAGGCCTCGCTGCCGGCCACCACCAGCAGCCGCCCCCGCTCGTATTTGCCGGCGGCCGGCGGGGGCGCCGGCCGGGGGGCCTGCTGGAGATCCGCAGGCCCCAGCAGCCGCGGCTGCTCGGGCGGCAGGGCCTGCAGCAGCGCTGCCGGCAGGCCGAGATCGATGCGCTCCAGCTGCCCCACCCAGGCCAGGGCGCGGTCCTGCACCAGGCCCTGCTTGAGCAGGCCGATGCACAGGGTGAGGGCGGCGCAGGCGGCCCGGCCCCCCAGGGGTTCGCCGCTATCGGCGCAGAGGCCGCTGGGCACATCGAGGGCGATCAGGCCGCCGGGCTGGGCCCGCTGCCGCTGGTTCAGCAGGTCCGCCAGGGGCTCATCCAGCGGCCTGTGCTGGCCGATGCCGAACAGGGCATCGATCCACAGCGCCGGATCGGCGGGCTCTGGTGGCTGCTGCAGGGCGGGGATGCCCAGCCAGCGGGCATGGCGCCAGTGGGTCTCGGTGAGGGGCTTGCGCCGCTCGAACGGGCTCCAGATCCGCACCGGCAGACCCGCCAGCTGCAGCTCCCGCGCCACCACCAGCCCATCGCCGCCGTTGTGCCCAGGCCCCACCAGTACCAGGGCGCCGCGGTGGCGCAGCTGGTCTCCCCCGGGGCCCTGCAGCAGCCGTGCCGCCACCGCCAGGGCGGCCTTCTCCATCAAGGCTTCCACCGGCAGGCCGCTGGCGAACAGCTGCGCCTCCAGGGCGGCCATCTGGGCTGAGGTCACCAGCAGATGGGCGCTGTCGCAGGGGGGCCAGCTGGCGGGTCGCGCGGCCATGGGGCAAGGGTTGCGGCTGCGGCTTCATGATGGAAAAAGCACCAGCTCTGTCATCCCACCCGCTCACCCCTGTGCCCGCTGAGACCAGCGCCCGCTCCAGCCTCGCCGCCCCTCAGGCCGCCTCTCCAGCCGCCACCCCAGCCGGCGCGGAGGCCCTGTGCAAGCTGGCGGCCTGGCCGGGGGAGCACCGGGTGGCGGTGGGGCTGTCCGGTGGTGTGGACAGCTCGCTCACCGCAGCCCTGCTGGTGGAGGCCGGTTGGCAGGTGGAGGGGCTCACCCTCTGGCTGATGAGCGGCAAGGGAGCCTGCTGCGCCGAGGGCCTGGTGGATGCAGCCGGTATCTGCGAGCAGCTGGGGGTGCTCCATCACGTGGTGGATTTCCGCCAGCACTTTCAGGCGCAGATCGTTGATTTTCTGGTGCAGGGCTATGGAGCGGGCATCACACCGCTGCCCTGCTCGCGCTGCAATCGGGAGGTGAAATTCGGGCCGATGCTGCAGTGGGCTGAGGCGGAGCGCGGCATCGGCCGCATCGCCACCGGCCACTACGCCCGCATCCGCCACGGCGCCGTGAGCGACAACGGCCGCCACCAGCTGCTGCGCGGCCTCGATACCCGCAAGGATCAGAGCTACTTCCTCTACGACCTGCCTCAGACCGCCCTCGGGCGGCTGGTGTTCCCCCTGGGGGAGCTCACCAAGCCCGACACCCGCGCCGAGGCGGAGCGCCACGGCCTGCGTACCGCCCAGAAACCGGAAAGCCAGGACCTCTGCCTGGCGGATCACCACGGCTCGATGAAGGCCTTCCTCGATGCCTACCTGCCGCCGCGTCCCGGTGAGATCGTGCTGGGGGATGGCCGGGTGCTGGGCCAGCACGACGGCATCGAGCACTTCACCATCGGTCAGCGCAAGGGGCTGGGGGTGGCCTGGAGCGAGCCGCTGCATGTGGTGCGCCTGGATGCGGCGATGAATCGCGTGGTGGTGGCCCCCCGGGCGGAGGCCGCCTGCTCTGAAGCGGTGGTGGGTGCCGTGAACTGGGTGTCGATCGCACCGCCCGAAGCGGCGCTGGATGTGGAGGTGCAGGTGCGCTACCGCAGCGCCCCGGAGCGGGCCCGGCTCACCCCGATGCCGGCCACCGACAGCGACCGTGCCGCCGAGCGGCCCCACCGATGCCGGCTGGCGTTCGCGGACCCCCAGTTCTCGATCACGCCGGGTCAGGCGGCGGTGTTCTACGCCGGCGAGCGGGTGCTGGGCGGAGGGCTGATTCAGGGTTGATCCGAACGGCATCGCTGATGGTACGGCCGTGTTCCGTACAACGTCCGTACGATCCGGTGGCCCCTTGGACCCTCTTGCGCCATCTCTTGCCGAAACGTCTGCGGCATCCCCTTCCCGTGGCGCGCAGTCGCCAGGTCGCCGCGCTGCGAAGTCCAGCCGGATCGAGCTGCGGGCCACAGAGGCCGACCGCGACCTGCTGGATCGGGCCGCTGCAGCCCTAGGGACTGACCGCAGCTCCTTCCTGATCGCCCAGGGGCGGCTGGCGGCCCAGCGGGTGCTGGCCGACCGTGAGCAGTTCCTGCTCGATGCCGCCGGCCAGCGGGAATGGGAGCGGATCAACAGCCGTCCGGCCCGCAACCTGCCGGGCCTGGCGCGGCTGCTGGAACGGCCCTCGCCCTTTGTGGCCCCAGCGGTGGATCAGCCCCAGGCATGAGCCGCTACCAACCGCCAGAGCTGCTGGCGGCCCGTCATCACCTCCCGGGCTTCCGCTGCCGCTCCCAGGAGCAGACCACCTGGCTCGTGGAGGTGGCCCGTCAGGCCCATGGAGCTGGCACCACCAGAGTGTTTGGCGTCACCCAGGTGGATCAGCCCCAGGCCGTGGCGTACTACGCCTGGTGCATGGCCAGCGTGGCGATCACGCAGCTCCCCGAGCGGCTGCGCCGCGGCGCCGGTCGTTACCCTCAGCCCATCGCGCTGCTGACCCGCCTGGGGGTGGATGAACGCCATGAAGGCCGGGGTCTCGGCGCCGCCCTGTTGCTGGATGTGATCGCCCGGGTCGCCTGTCTCAGCCACGCCATCGGCTGCCGCGGCTTGCTGGTGCATGCCGAATCGGCTCAGGCGCGCAGTTTTTATGAACACCTGATTCCGGAGTTCGAGCGTTCACCCACCGATCCCTTGCACCTGCTGTTGCTGCTCAAGGACATCCGCCGCACGCTCGGCCGTTGAACCCTGCCGCACCGGCTTGGATCACCAATACGGATCACTGGCCAGCTCCACCTTGAGGCTGCCGCCGCGACTGGGAGGAACCTTGCTGATGCAGGCCCGCACCACGGTGCCGTTCACCTCAATCTCACAGGCGCCGCAGCTGCCGCCAAGGCAGCCGGTGGGGATCAGCAGGCCAGCTTCGCGGGCTGCGGTCAGCCAGTCGCTGCCCACCGGCACCTCGCTGCGTTCGCCGCCGGGCCAATCGATGCTGACGCGCTTCATGCTGGCGGTGCTGGATCCGGCATGAGCAAGGGTGCCAGGTTCACGTGGCTCTCGAAGGCGTCGGCCAGGCGGTCGAGCAGGGCTTCGCGCTGGCGGCCGTGATGGGGTGGATTCTCCGGGAGGGGCGCCAGCCCGCGGCGTTGACGCAGGCCGTTGAGCCAGCGGCGGCGCCAGCGGCCGCTTTCGAACACGCCGTGCAGGTAGGTGCCGGCCACGGTTCCGCCCTGATCGCCCCAGCGCTGCCACCAGCCCAGCCCATCGTCGTCGCAGAGGGGATCCGCCGTGCAGGTGCTGCGGCCATGGTGCAGCTCGAAGCCCTCCAACTCCAGGCTGCCGGCGGGCCAGAGGGCGCGGCTGCGCCGCCGGCGCAGGGTTTTCTCGCCGTGAAACACGGTGTGCAGTGGCAGCAGCCCGAGGCCGGCTTCACGGGCGCCGCTCGCCGCCGGCTCGCCATCGCTGCCTTCCAGGCCTTCGGGATCATGCAGCTCGGTGCCGAGCATCTGCAGGCCGCCGCAGATCCCGAACACCTGGCCGCCGCCGGCCACGTAGCTGCGCAGGGTCTGCGCCAGGCCGCTGCTGCGCAGCTCGGCCAGGTCGCGCAGGGTCTGCTTGCTGCCCGGCAGCACCACCGCATCGGGCTGGCCCAGCTCCTCGCCGGGGGCCAGCCAGCGCAGCTGCACCGTGGGTTCGGCCTCCAGCGGGTCGAGATCGGAGAAGTTGCTCAGCGATGGCAGCCTGAGCACGGCGATCTCCAGCTCGGCGCTGCGCTTGCGGCCGCGGCGCTCCAGCAGATCGAGGGAATCCTCCGGGGGGAACAGCTCATCGAGCCAGGGCATCACCCCCAGCACCGGGATGCCGGTGTGGCTCTCCAGCCAGCGGCGCCCCTCCTCGAATAGCTCGCGCCGGCCGCGGAAG
>JBJTHL010000201.1:0-5654 GCA_046094445.1 Vulcanococcus sp. | reverse complement strand
CCAGATCGATCCGCGCCAGGAGAGCGGCAGAGGGTGATCACTCCAGAGCGCCAGGCATCTGGATCCGCGAAGGCAGTGGGATAGGCGGAGGCCTCCTCCGCCAGCACGCAGCCGCCCGCGTCGATCAGCGCCAGGCGCAGGTTGTTTGCCTCCTCGCCCCAGCGCCAGTCGGCCAGCAACCAACCCATCAGCCAGTCGGCCTGATGGCGCAGCCCTGGAGCGCGGCCCTGCCCCAGATCTGTGCCAGCGGTGGCGTGCTCGGTCCGTTGGCTGCCGCGGCGGCCTCAGCCCTCGGCCTGCCGGCCGGCTGCCGCGTGGTGGCGGGTAGCACCGATGCCAGCGCCGCCGTGCTGGCGGCCGACCCCCAGCCGGGGGATGGGGTCAGCGTGCTCGGCACCACCCTGGCCCTCAAGCAGTTCGCGCCGCAGCCGATCCGCGCCCCTGGCGTGAGCTGCCAGCGTCTGGCTGGCCAGTGGTTGCTGGGCGGTGCCTCCAATGCCGGGGCCGGCGTGCTGCGCCAGTTCTTCAGCGATGCGCAGCTGCAGGAACTGAGCCGCCAGATCGATCCGCGCCAGGAGAGCGGCCTCCAGCTGCGGCCCCTGCCGCGGCCGGGGGAACGCTTCCCCGTGGATGATCCGGCGCTGCCACCGATCCTGGAGCCACGGCCGGTGAGCGACGCGCTCTACCTGCAGGGGTTGCTGGAGGGGCTGGCGCGGATCGAGCGCGATGGTTGGCGGCGGCTGCAGGACCTCGGGGCACCGCCGGTCCGGCGGGTGATCAGCCTGGGGGGCGGTGCCCGCAATCCCCAGTGGCGTGCGATCCGCGAGCGGCTGCTGGGGGTGCCGGTGCTGAACCGACCCCAGGCCAGTGCCGCCAGTGGTATGGCCAGACTGGCCCTCTCCGCCATCGCCGTGAGTCCATGAACGAACGCCTGCGCACCTGGATTTCGATGGCCTTGTTCGTGGTGCTGGCCGGTTACGTGAGCTTCAGCGCCGTGCGCCTCGGCCTGCTGTTGTGGCAGCGCTTCGGGGCGGCCTGATCGGCGCTCCCCGGCTGCAGAATCACCCGCATCATCGCCGTCTGCCCCATGGCCGCCGACCCCCTCACCCCCGCCGTGAGCGATCGGATCTGCAAGCACATGAACGACGACCACGCTGAGGCGGTGCTGGCGTATGCGCGCCATTACGGCGGTGTGTCCAGCCCCAGCGCCGCGCGGATGCTGGCGGTGACGCCGGCCGCCATGCAGCTGGAGGTGGACGGCGAGCGGCTGGAGGTGCCCTTCGATCACACCCTCAGCGACAGCGAGGACGCCCACCGCACCCTGGTGGCGATGCTGCGGGCGATGCCCCAGGGTTGAGCCTGGGAATGTTCAGGGCAGACGTCGCGCTGCCATGTTGCACCTGCTCTGGCAGGACTGCCTGGGCCTGATCAGCACCCCCCGTTGTGCCCTTTGCACCGGTGCAGCACCGCCGGTCGGTTCCGGCCTCTGCCTGGCCTGTGAGCAGCGTCTGGCTCTGCCGGAGGGTGGTGCCCAGGGGGATCAACCGCTGCTGTGGTGCGCCCTTGCTCCCTACGGCGGTGCCCTGCGCCAGCTGCTGTTGCGCCAGCGCCCCCAGCCACAGCCGGCGCTGGTGGAGGCCCTGGCCCGTGCGTTGCACCGCTGCTGCGGCAGCGCGCTGTTGGGCACGGCCCTGGTGCCGATCCCCAGCTGGAAGCGCAGTGCCAATCCCTTGCCACAGCTGCTGGCCAGCGGGCTGGTGCGGGCGGCGGCGGGGCGCTGCCGCCTGGCGGAGGGCCTGCTGCAGCGCAGCCGGGCCACGGTGGGTCAGCACCATCTCAATCGCCGCCAGCGGCTCGGCAATCAACAGGGCTCCTTCCGTTGCGACAGCGGCGGGCGGGGCGCGATCTGGCTGGTGGACGACATCCTCACCACCGGCGCCACGGCCGAGGCGGCGGCCGCTGCTCTGAAGGCCAGGGGCTGGGCGGTGCAGGGCCTGCTCTGCCTGGCCCGGACACCGGGCCGCTGACCGCTGTGATCTAAGATCTGCGGGTCGCTCAGGCGACGGGCCGGGATAGCTCAGTTGGTAGAGCAGGCGATTGAAAATCGCCGTGTCCCCAGTTCAAATCTGGGTCCTGGCATTTCAGTTCATCATTTTCACGCTCACCCCCAGCCTCAACTGCGGCTTGTTCGAGGCCCCTGTTGGTGGCCTACAGACCTCGCGCTCCAGCATGCCCCTCCCGATCCCTGATAAGCCCGGCCAGGTGTTCGCCAATGCCGACAGCTTTGCCATGGTCTTCGATGAGGCCTGGCACAAGCTCGACCAGCGCCCCGCCAGCCGCGACCTGACCCTCGAGGAGAAGAAGCGCCTGGTGATGGAGGCTTGCGCCGATCACCCCTTCCTGCTGAGCCAGCCCACCATGGCTGAACAGGTGGCTGTCTTTCGCATCCGTCTGCTGGGGCTCTGAGCGGGCGCCCCATAGGATCCGCCCCAATCCGCGTGTCCGGCGTGTCCACCCCCTTCGCCCGTCTGCTGCGCCAGCTGAGCGCCGGTTTCAGCAACCAGCATCAGGCTTTCGAGAATCCGCCGCTTTACGCTCACATCCTGGTGAAGTTCCGGCCGTTGCCCCAGCTGGTGCCGGGTTCGTTGCTGCTGGAGCAGTCGTACGCCATCAACCCGGCGGCCCCGTATCGCATCCGGGTGCTGCGCGTGGAGCAGCAGGGCGATGGGCTGGTGATCCACAACCAGGCCCTGCACGAGGAGCAGCGCTTCTGGGGTGCGGTCGACGACGCCGCCAAGCGCGAGGCCATCCGCGCCGACGACCTGCGACCCCTCGAGGGCTGCGCCTATGTGGTGCGCGAAACCAGTGAGGGCTTCAGTGGCGAGGTGGAGCCCGGCTGCCGCTGCCTGGTGGAGCGCAAAGGTGCCACCTCCTACCTGGTGAGCAGCTTTGAGCTCAATCCCCGCGGGATGCGCACGATCGATCGCGGCCACGATCCCAGCACCCATGAGCAGCTGTGGGGATCGCTGGCGGGGCCCTTCGTGTTTGAGCGCACCCACGACTACAGCTCCGAGCTACCACCTGCCTGGTTGAGCGCGCTCTGATGAAGCTGTGTGTGCGCTTTGGCGGCTAGGCAGACGTGCCCAGACGAAACCCGTAACTTCGGGCACGATTTCTGCCTCTTGCCATGGCCTTGCCGTTGTTGGCCACCAAGCCGATCACCCAGAACGCCCGGGTTCACAACTTCTCCGTGGGCGGCGATGAAGCGCCACGCCTGCAGGTGGATGTGAACGAGCAGATCGAGCAGGCCTACCGCCAGATCTTCTTCCACGCCTTCAAGGTGGATCGCGAGCCGATGCTCGAGATGCAGCTGCGCAATGCCGACATCACCGTGCGTGATTTCGTGCGTGGCCTGCTGCTCTCCCGCAAGTTCCGGGAAGGCTTCTACCGCTGCAACAGCAACTACCGGGTGGTGGAGCAAGTGGTGGGTCGCGTGCTCGGCCGCGACGTGCACGGTGACCAGGAGCGCATCGCCTGGTCGATCGTGATCGCCAACCAGGGCCTGGAGGGCCGGGTGGATGCTCTGCTGACGTCCTCCGAGTACCTGGAGAACTTCGGCCTCGACACCGTTCCCCACCAGCGCTCGCGCGCCCTCAACGGCCACGCCAAGACGCAGCTGCCGTTCAACCAGCAGGCCCCCCGCTACAACGCCTACTGGCGCGACATCAGTGCCCGCCGCGCACCCGCGAACCCCTTCGCCGGCGGTGGCGCTCAGTTCAGCGGTGGTCAGATGTCAGCGGCCTGGGTGGGAGGCCAGCCCCCCAAGCTGGCCCGTACGGCCTGGCTGGCGCTGGCGGCGATCGGCGGTCTGGAGATCGTGCGCCTGCTGGTCACCACCACCAGTGCCATGCTCAGCACCGGTTCCGCCGGCTGAGGCAGGCCTGAGCGCCGGGGCGTTGCGAACGCTCAGGCGCTCAGCTCATCCATGAAGGGCTGTTCCTCGTCGTCCGGGAAGGGATCCAGCCCCCGCTCCGGCTCCCCTGCGGGGGAGCCTTCCTGGTACACCGGCATGGGCCGCCGCAGGGCCAGCGGCTGAACCCGGCCGCGGCCGGTGAGCAGCTCCTCCAATCGCCCGATGCGCTCCTCGGTGGCGGCCAGCAACGCTCCGGTTTCGGCCTGGTCGGCGGTGGGAGCCTGATCGCGGCTGTCGAGTTCGAGCACCTGCTCCTCAAGGCCGTCGAGCCGTTCCTCCAGTTCCAGCAGCCGCAGGGTGAGGGTCTCCCCCACCTGGCTGAGGGCCTGCAGTTGTTCACTCAGCCGCTGCTGCAGTTCGCTGGCGCTGATCGCTGACATGCCAATGCCTGGCTTGATTTGGGCGGATGGTACCGGTGTTGCCGCCGGCCGCCAGGGCTGGTGTTTGTAACGATTCTGAAAGGCTCCGGTGGATGGTAAACAGCCCCCATAGGATCCGGGCCTGGGACCAACAGCGAAGGTTGCCACTCGGCGCGGCATCGCACCCGGTGCTGCTCCAGATCCCCCTGGCTCGCCAGCTCGCCCGAAGCTCCATGACACTCGCCAACGCTGCCTACCTGGGCATCGAGCGTTTTGCCAACGAACGCAACAAGGAAAACCGGACGAACGCCACTGAAAACGACAAGGCTGCCCTGATCCGCGCCGTCTACAAGCAGGTCCTGGGCAATCAGTACGTGATGGCCAGCGAGCGCCTGGAGGGTCCCGAATCGCTGTTCAAGCGCGGCTACCTGAGCGTGCGGGATTTGTGCGCCAGGTGGCCAAGAGCGGCCTCTACCGGGCCAAGTTCTTTGAAAACTGCAACGCCTACCGCTTCATCGAGATCAACTTTAAGTGTTTGCGGAAAAACCCATTCCGGAGACGCGTTTTCATCAGGCAAAAGCTGATTTTTTGTTGATTTAAGCTCTCAGCGCAGCTCAGAGGGCCGGTCAAGGGCCGTTTGGCCAGTTTTTGAGGTTTTTGCTTCTGCAATTGGCCACACCTCTGGGCAACTGGCTGTTCATGCCGCCTCCAGCTCTGGGCGGAACAGGTTGCCCAGGCGGATCAGGTTGTAAGCGATCACGTGCAGACCAAACACTGCGGAGACCTTTTCCGCGCCGCGCAGTTTGAACTGCCGCAGCCCGCCCCACTGTTTGATCCAGCCAAACACTTTCTCGATGCCGCGGCGGGCATTGATCGATTTGGCGTAGCCCACATGGCGGGAGGTACGGCCGTCAATGGCAGATCCACCGGGGCGGCGGCTGTTCTGAGCCACATGAGGCGTGACGCCAAGGCGCCGCATCTCACCGACAAAGCCCCTGGTGTCGTAGTTCTTGTCGGCACCCAGGGTTTTCTTGTGGGCACCAGGAATGTCAGCCGCCATGGTCTTGGAGGCATCTCGCTCCCCGGTGCCCGTTGCTTGCGTGACCTTGCAATCGACGATCAGGGCATGGCGGTTGTCCATGAGCACACTTGATTACCCAGCTCGCTCCGCAGGGACCACGTTGGGGCCATAGAGTGGTACACAGATACCAGTCTGATCATGGCCCGCAGCGCGATCCAGTTCCAGAAAGGCCTCTCCCTGCCTGAGTTCCAGCGGCTCTACGGCGCCGAGGAGCAATGTGAGGCTGCTCTGGAGAAGGCGC
>JBJTHL010000200.1:0-10438 GCA_046094445.1 Vulcanococcus sp. | reverse complement strand
GGATATCCAGTTCTGGAGAGCGCTCAGACCACTCCCCCAGACCACTCCCCCAGGCTTCTCTTCTCGAACCCCCTCCTTCCAAAGGCTCCTCTGCCTTCCCCCCCTGGGGCATCACCTCACGCGGTGCGTGCGTCCTGCCAGACCTGTGAGAGTCTCGGGCCAGCATTATGTTCAGATCGTGTCTTCACCATTGGGCTCCGGCAAGGTTGAGCGGCGGCTGCGGCGCTCCGGCGAGCGGTTCCACAGCCGGCGCGATTGGCTGGAGAGTTGGCACAGCTTCTCGTTTGCCGAGCACCACGATCCCGCCTGGATGGGCTTTGGGCCCCTCCGGGTGATCAACGACGACACCATCGCAGCGGGTGCTGGCTTCGGACTGCATCCCCATCGCGACATGGAGATCATCACGGTGATGGTGGTGGGGGAGCTGGAGCACCGCGATTCACTCGGCCACAGCCAGCGCCTGAGGGCTGGTGAGGTGCAGCGGATGACGGCCGGCACTGGCGTGCTGCATAGCGAGATGAACACCTCGGCACGGCCGTGCCGCCTGCTGCAGATCTGGATCGAGCCTGAGCGGCGAGGCTTGCCCCCCAGCTATGACCAACGCCCATTCGCCGTGGGTCGCGGCTGGACGCAACTGCTGGATCCGCAAGGGGGCGAGGGCGCCATGGCGATTCAGCGGTCTGTGCGGCTGTTCCGGGCGTGCCCAGGGCCGGGGGATGTGCTCGCGCTTCCCTATGTGCCGGCTCGGCTGGCCTGGCTGCAGCTGATCTCGGGTGCTGTGGTGGCCCCTGAGCTCCTGCAGGCCGGCGATGGGGTGGGCTGGCGCACCGGGGTGGATCCGGCTCCGTTGGTGGCTGGCGACAGCGGGGCTGATGTGCTGCTGTTCGAACTGGGGTGAGGGTGCGGCCGCTGCCATCACCCGCAGATGTTGTGAAGGAGACCGGCGTTGGCGTGTCGCCCGATCAGCCTGGACCTGTTGTTCACTGCGGCTGAGCCCTGACCGTGCCCTCCGCGCAGCACCTGTTTTCCTCCACGACCCTGGTTGGCGGCCGCGTGTATCGCCTCACCGACGGTGCCGGCCAGCCCCATCCTGAGCTCGATGAGTTGTTCGACTCGCTCGATGCGGCTCAGGAGGCCGCCCTGGCCTGGATTGAACGCCAGAGTCTTCTCGATCCAGCCGCCGGCATGGGGGATCGGCTGCTGGCTCTCGGTCAGTACTTCGGCCTGGAGGTGAGCACCCCCAGTGGCGATTGGCGCACCCTGCGCCATGCCGGTGCAGCGGCCTAGCCACCTGATCGAGCCGGTCAAACGGCAACCACGGCGACAGCCCGGGGCTGATCCCCTCAGCAGGATCACCCCATGGATCAGACCAAGTCCATGCCTCACTACCGCCTGATCGATCACCGGGGTGCCCCCCATCCGGTGCTGGATGACCTCTACGACTCCCTGGATGCCGCCTGGAGCGACGCCCTGGGCTGGTGGAATCAGAACGTGTCGAGCCTCAGTGGCCGGATTGAACCAATGGGGATCGGGGTGGAGGTGAGTACCGCCTCAGGCAGCTGGCGCACGCTGCGCTACCCCGGGGGGCAGGGATGACCAAGATTGAGGCGATCATCCGTCCTGAAGCGCTGCGCCCCCTGCAGCAGGCCCTGTTGAAGGCCGGTGTTCCCGGCATGTCGACTTCCGAGGTGCGCGGCCTCGGCCGGCAGGGCAGCCAGGTGCAGCTGCACAGCGGCAATGGACTACGGCTGGATTTTCTGCGCAAGGTGCGCGTGGAGATCGTGGTGGATGCCCATCAGCAAGCTGAGGTGCTGCGCTTGATCGAAGCGGTGAATCGCACGGGCCGCATCGGCGACGGCAAGGTGTTCGTGCGTTCCCTGGACACCGCCCTGCGCATTCGCACCGCCGAGCGTGGACTCCTGGCGATCTGAGGACTGGGTCGGCCGAGTCACCAATTGGTATCAGCCGATACTAATTGGTGCTACCCCTGGGCCTTGGATGGTGTCAACCGATACCAATGACCATGCCCAGTGCTGAGCGTTTCGCGGCTCTGCAAACGATCCAACGCCGGCGGCCTCTGGCGGTTCAGCCCCCCTCCGCCCTGCAGGACCTCTGGGCCAGCGATGTCTTCAGCCTGGAGCGCATGAAGGAAGCGCTGCCCCGCGGCGTTTACAAATCCATTCAGCGCACGATTCGCGAAGGCGGTGCCCTCGACCCCACCGTGGCCGATGTGGTGGCCAACGCCATGAAGGACTGGGCCACCAGCCGCGGGGCGTTGTACTACGCCCACGTGTTTTACCCGCTCACCAACCTCACTGCTGAAAAGCACGACGGCTTCATCGTTCCCAAGAGCGATGGCCGCGCCATCACCGAATTCACCGGCAAGCTGCTCGTGCAGGGTGAGCCTGATGGCTCCTCGTTCCCCAATGGCGGGCTGCGGTCCACCTTTGAGGCCCGTGGTTACACCGCCTGGGATGTCACCAGCCCGGCCTGGCTGATGCGCACCCCCAATGGGGTCACCCTGTGCATTCCCACCGTCTTCGTGAGCTGGACCGGGGAAGCCCTCGACAAGAAAACCCCGCTGTTGCGCTCCAATGCGGCGGTGAACACCCAGGCCCAGCGCCTGTTGCACTTGCTGGGGGAGAAGGAGGTGGCCCCGATCAACTCCAGCTGCGGGGCTGAGCAGGAGTATTTCCTGATCGACAGCGCTTTCCTGGCCCTGCGTCCCGATCTGCAGCTGGCCGGCCGCAGCCTGTTCGGCGCTCCGCCCGCCAAGGGGCAGCAGTTTGATGACCACTACTTCGGCGCCATCCCGGAGCGGGTGCAGGTGTTCATGCAGGACGTGGAGGAGCAGCTCTACCGCCTGGGTGTGCCCGCTAAGACCCGCCACAACGAAGTGGCCCCGGGCCAGTTCGAGATCGCACCGGTGTACGAGGCCGCCAACGTGGCAACCGATCACCAGCAGCTGATCATGACGGTGCTCAAAGCCACCGCCAAGCGCCACGGCTTCACCTGCTTGTTGCACGAAAAGCCCTTCGCTGGCGTGAATGGCAGCGGCAAGCACGTGAACTGGTCGATCGGCAACAGCACCCAGGGCAACCTGCTCGACCCCGGCACCACACCCCACGAGAACCTCCAGTTCCTGTTGTTCTGCGGCGCCGTGATCCGCGGCGTCCATCAGTACGGGCCGCTGCTGCGGGCCGCCATTGCCACCGCCAGCAACGACCATCGCCTGGGCGCCAACGAGGCTCCTCCGGCGATCATTTCGGTCTACCTCGGCAGCCAGCTCGAGGATGTCTTCAATCAGATCAAGGACGGTGCCCTCAACAGCTCCGCCAGCGGCGGCGTGATGCGCCTCGGTGTGGATACGCTTCCCGAGTTCCCCAAGGACGCCGGCGACCGCAACCGCACCTCTCCCTTTGCTTTCACAGGCAACCGCTTCGAATTCCGTGCCGTGGGTTCCGGGCAGTCGGTGGCGGGGCCGCTGGTGGTGCTGAACACCGTGCTGGCCGATGCGCTCGGCTGGATCGCCGATCAACTGGAGCTGCGCCTGGGCCGCGGCGAGAGCCTTGAGCAGGCCAGCGTTGCCGTGCTCCAGCAGATCACCCACGAGAATGGTGCCGTGATCTTCGGCGGCGATGGCTACTCCGCGGAGTGGCATGAGCTGGCGGTGCGGGACCGGGGGCTGGAAAATCTGCGCACCAGCGCTGATGCGCTGCCGGTGCTGCAGCGGCCGGCCATCCGTGCGTTGTTCTCGCGCCACAACGTGCTCAGCCCGGTGGAGCTGGAAAGCCGTTTCGAGGTGTACGCCGAGCAGTACTGCCTGGCCATCGAGGTGGAGGCCAAGCTGGCCCTGCGCATCGCGCGCACCACGGTGTATCCAGCCGCCAGTGCGTATCTCAGCGAGCTGGCCGGTTCGATTCAGGAGCAGGAGGCCATCGGCCTGGCCCCGTCGAAGGCGGTGGCCCAGCAGATCGCCGGCCTCACCGCCCAGCTCCTGGAGGGCTGCACGGCCCTGGAAGCAGCTCTGGGAGCTGCTCCCCACGGCGCCGAGGCCCACATGCGGCACTGCGCCGATCGGCTGCTGCCGCTGATGGGTGAGCTGCGCGCCGCCGTGGATGGCCTGGAGCTGCAGGTGGATGATGCCGCCTGGCCGCTGCCCACCTACCAGGAGATGTTGTTCGTGCGCTGAGGCCGCGCCCACTCACAGCCACGCCACCCCCTCCCGCAGGGGCTTCTGACGGGCCGTCCAAACGGCTTGAGCCAGGGGCCCCAGCAACGGCGCAGCCAGCGCCAGGCCATGGCGCAGCAGGGGGGTATGACCGATCCAGTGGCCCTGCTGCGCTTCCGCCAGCTGCAGGCTCTGCACCCGCTGAATCTCCGGTCGGCGCAGGGTCTGGATGCGGCGGCAGGCCTGGTCGAGATCGGCCTGGCCTGCTGCACCCGTCAGCAGCTCCCGGGCTGCCACCAGGCTGTCGCGCAGGGCCATGTTGATCCCCTGGGCCCGGATCGGGCTCATCGGATGGGCCGCATCCCCCAGCAGCAGCAACCCCGGGCGCTGCCACTGGGGGGCCAGTCCCACCTGCACCCGGAAGCGCCGCGGGCGGCTGAGGGCCTCGCCCCTGGCCCGCAGCAGCGCCGCCAGCTCGGGCGGGGCCAGGGCTGCCAGGCGTTCCGCCCAGGCCTGCGGGGTGCGTTGCGGGGTGGCTTCGCCATGGCGCAACAGCCAGCCCAACTGCAGGGCATCGCCCGCTGTTCGGCAGGCGCTGGCGATGGCGCCGCCCCCCACCAGGGTGAGGAAGCCCTGGAGATCGGCGTGGCACTCCGGTAGCTGAAACCAGAGCAGCTCCAGGGGCTGGCCGCGGGGCACCAGCTCCAGCCCAGCCGCCTGCCGCAGCGGTGAATCGCGGCCATCGCAGGCGATCACGAGATCCGCCGTCAGCGTGCGGCCATCGGCGAGGCGCACACCTGCCACCCGCTGCCCGGCGAAAACGAGGCCGCTCACGGCAACGCCGGCCTGCCATGTGAAGCCGGGCAAGCTGCCGGCTTCAGCCAGCATCGCCTCCAGCAACAGCTGCTGGGGCACCAGGGTGCAGGGCTGCAGGGCTCCAAGCGGTTCGGCCACCGCAAACAAGCGGCGCCCCTCCAGCCACACCTGCCAGTCGGCCAGAGGCCGTTGTGGCAGATCCTGGAGCAGCCCCTGGAGCCCCATGCGGGCCAGGGCCTCCAGGCCGCAGGGCATCAGCGCATCGCCGCGGAAGCTGCGGCTGAAGGCTGTCTGAGCCTCCAGCAGGGTCACCGGCTGGCCCGCGCGTGCCAGTTGCAGGGCCAGGCTCAGGCCCGCCGGACCGGCCCCCACCACGATCAGCCGGCTCATGAAGTTGTCTGCAGTCCGCGGTGGAGGTGTTCCCCCTGGGTCCCAACTCTGGCTAACGCAGGAGTGTGAGGAGTTTCGAAATCGTCATGACCCCGCATTCCTGCCGCCCTTGGATTGATGCCCACCTTGGCGGGGGCGGCGACCATCCGGAGCGCTATGCCCTGCGTGCGGCAACCGAAGGGCTCTATCTCGGCATCGCCCCGATCAGCGACGCCATTGAACGGGTTGTCGACCCGACGCGGGCCTGGATCTTCCACACCCATCAGCGCGCTGTGAATGCCGCCCGCGAGATCGCCTCGGTGTACGGACAGCCCGTGGATGTCGTGAAGCTTCTTTGAGCGTGCCGGCCCCCGCGGCGAAGGCTCAAGCGGCCGGTTGTTCCGGGTCCCCCAGCAAGCGCACGGCGCTGAAGAACAGCGAGACGCCGAACAGCGTGCCCACGGCCCAGAGGCTGTCGCTGGGCCATTCCGCCACCAGCAGGCCGCCGAGCAGGGCGGTCACCAGACCATCGGCCAGCACCAAGCCACGGGCCTGGCCACGCCCGGCCGCGGCGCCGGCCAGCTCCATCACCCCTTCGAACAGCAGCAACAGGCCCACGAACAGCGTGAGGCTGACTTCACTGTCCAGCGGATCGGCCACCACCCAGAGCCCGGCCACCAGATAGAACACCCCGGAGAGGGCGCGGAAGAGCTTGCCCTTGCCGCCTTCGGCCTGGCCGATGCGCAGCAGCTGGGTGACCCCCGCCACTGCAGCGATCACGCCGATGCTGAGGGCCAGGGCGGTGGCTGAGATGAAGGGCAGGGCGATGGAGGCGGCGGCCGCCACGAACAGCAGCATCGCTGAGATCCGGCGCACAAGGGTGGGATTCACGCAGGGAGAGCCTCAGGGGCCCGATGCACTCGCCCGAGGGTAGGCGTTGGAATCGGCTCTGCCTGCAACTGCGACGGTTGGGTCATGGTTGCGGCCTGTTTTGCCCAGGCGGCGCCGAGGTCCTTAGGGTGCGGGGAGATTTTCCGTGCTAACGCCCGCTCCATGGCCGCGATCTTCAGTGACAACAGCCTCACGATCGGTGGCACACCGCTGGTGCAGCTGAACCGTGTGAGCGAAGGCTGCGGTGCGCGGGTGCTGGCCAAGATCGAGGGGCGCAATCCGGCGTATTCGGTGAAGTGCCGGATTGGTGCGGCGATGGTGACAGCGGCGGAACGGGAGGGCCTGCTGGGCCCCGGCAAGGCCCTGATCGAACCCACCAGCGGCAACACGGGCATCGCCCTGGCCTTTGTGGCGGCCAGCAAGGGGATCCCGCTGACGCTGACGATGCCGGAAACGATGAGCCTGGAGCGCCGCAAGCTGCTCACGGCGTTCGGGGCACACCTGGAGCTGACGGAAGGTCGGCTGGGGATGACCGGAGCCGTGAACCGCGCCAAGGAGATCGCCGCCAGTGATCCGGAGCGTTATGTGCTGCTGCAGCAGTTCGTGAACCCGGCCAACCCCCAGATCCATCACGACACCACCGGCCCTGAGATCTGGGCCGACACCGACGGTGTGGTGGATGCCTTCGTGGCGGGTGTTGGCACAGGCGGCACGATCACCGGGGTCAGCCGTTACATCAAGACCACCCTGGGCAAACCGCTGGTGAGCGTGGCAGTGGAACCCACCAACAGCCCGGTGATCAGCCAGACCCGCAGCGGCCAGGCGGTGCAGCCAGGGCCGCACAAGATCCAGGGGATCGGCGCAGGGTTTGTGCCGGGGAACCTGGATCTGGGCCTGCTGGATCGCGTGGAGCAGGTGAGCGATGAGGAGGCGGTGGCGATGGCCCGGCGGCTGGCGAGCGAGGAGGGGATCCTGGCGGGGATCAGCTGCGGCGCGGCCACGGTGGCGGCCCTGCGGCTGGCCCGGGAGGAGGCCTTCAACGGCAAGACGATCGTGGTGGTGCTGCCGGATTCGGGCGAGCGCTACCTGAGCTCGGTGCTGTTTGAAGGGATGTTCAACGAGCGGGGCCTGCCGATCGGCTGACCCCGCTGCCGGGGCCGGAGGGCTCAGTCCTCCAGGGGGGCGATGTCCTTGAGCTTCTCGTTCAGCTGGAAGGCCATCGATTGACGCCCCACAGCCAGCACCTTGAGCGTGTCCTCGTGCAGGCGGAGCTGGGCGTCAGCGACCTGCATGCCGCGCACAAGTTCCTTCAGCTCTTCCGGCAGGTTGTTGAGGTCGTAGCGCTTGCCCTCGAAGGTGAGCACGGGCGGTTGCTGGGCAGCGGAGTCGGTCACGAGGGCCTGAATGGTTCAGGTTGAGGTTACGGGGCCTGCGGTGGTTTGGCCGTCTCGGCCGGTGGCCCTGCGGCGATCAGTTTCGGGGCCGGGCGCAGGGGCCGTTTGAAGAAGAACATCAGCAGTGGGCCCACCTGGGAGGTGGTGGTGAGCTCCCAGCCCTCCTTGCCCAGCAGGTTGAGAAACACCTGCAGCTGTTCAGCCGGGTGCCGGCTGCGGCGGGCCGCCTCGCTCTCCTGGCCGTAGTGCTCCGGAAACTCCCGGGCCAGGAAGTTGGGGCTGAGGGTGCCGTGCAGGTGTTCGCTGGCGGTTTTGGGATCCGGCGGTTGCGGCGGCGTTCCCGAATCCACGTTGATGTGCACCACGCGGTACTCCCACAGTCCCGGCGCTGCCGGGGCGGGTTGGGAGGTTGGGGCGGCTTGGGAGTCCTGCTGCATCTGTGCGGCCGGGGCCTCATCCAAGGCTAGGCACCGCGGATCAACTGGCGCTCGCAGAGGTCGCGATAGCGCCCCGGGCGGCTGATCAGCCGATCGTGGTTGCCTTGATCCACGATGCGGCCCTTCTCCAGCACCACGATCAGATCCGCCTCCTGCACGGTGGAGAGCCGGTGGGCGATCACCAGCACGGTGCGGCCGGCCATGGCCTGCTCCAGGCCGCGCTGCACGGCCTCTTCGGACTCGGCGTCGAGGGCGCTGGTGGCCTCATCCAACAGCAGCACCGCTGGATCACCGAGCACGGCGCGGGCGATGGCCAGCCGCTGCAGCTGGCCGCCGGAGAAGTTGCTGCCCCGTTCCTCCACCCGGGCCTGGTAGCCCCCGGGGAGGGCTTCGATGAAGCCATCGGCATTGGCCAGCCGTGCGGCCGCCCGGATCTGGTCCGGGCTGGCCTGGCGGCCGAAGGCGATCGCTTCGGCCACGCTGCCGGAGAACACGGCGCTCTGCTGGGGCACCATGGCCACGGCTCGGCGCAGTTCAGCGGCGCGCAGGTCGGCCAGGTCGCAGCCATCCAGCAGCACCCGCCCCCGCTGGGCGGTGTTGAAGCGCAGCAGCAGCGAAAAGAGCGTGCTCTTGCCGGCACCGGAGGGGCCCACCAGGGCCACCACCTGGCCGGGGGCGATCCGCAGGCTGAGGTCGTGCAGCACCGGTTGGGCGTCGGTGTACCCGAAGCTCACCTGCTCCAGGCTCAGTTCCCCCGCCACGGCCCCCAGGGGACGGGCATCGGGGCGATCGGGCTGTTCCACCGCCTCCTGTTCGATCTCGCGCAGGCGGCGCAGGGAGGCCTGCCCTTGCTGGAACTCGTTGAAATTGGTGGTGAGATGGCTGATGGGATCGATCAGCATCAGCAGGGCGGCCACGTAACTGCTGAAGCCCTGGCCGTTGAGATCGCCGCTCTGAATGCGGGCGGCGCCCATCAACAGGACCGCCAGGATGCCGGCGGCTTCCAGGAAGCCCACCACCGGGTATTGCAGCGCCAGCAGCCGCTGGGTGCGGTAGCGGGCGCGGCGATGCCGGTCGGTTTCGATCTCAAAGCGCTGCTGCAGCCAGGGTTCGGCGGCGAAGGCCCGCACCAGCGGCAGCCCGGCGATCGCTTCCCCCAGCAGGGCTGCCAGCTCGCTCACCTGCTGCTGGCTCTTTTCGGCGGCTCCCATCACCTTGGCGCCGAACAGACTCACCAGCACCGCCACCAGCGGCGCCAACAGGATCGTGCCGAAGGCCAGTTTCCAGTCGAGCCAGACCATGTAGCCGAACACCACCACCAGCTGCAAGGCCGAAGGCGTGGTGTCCTGGATTGTTTTGTAGATCACCTCGCCCACCCGATCGGCGTCCTCCGTGAGGCGGTAGGTGAGATCGCCGGCGGAGAGCTTCTCGAGGGCGCCGAATTCCAGGCGCTGCAACCGGGCGAACAGGCGGCGGCGCAACTCCTGACTCACCTGCAACGCAGGCCCTGCCAACAGGGTGTCCTGGCCGAACTGGGCCAGCTTCTGCAGCATGAACACCGTGAGGGCCAGGCCGATCACCCGCAGCACACGGCTGAAATCGCCGGCTCCGATCGCCGGGATGAGCTGGCCCGCCAGCCAGGCCAGCAGTGGCCAGCAGCCCACAAACACGATCATGCACAGGCCCCCTGCCAGCAGGGCACGGCGGTGGGGCTGCAACAGCGGCAGCAGGCGCCGGAAGCCGGCCGAGGAGGGTGCGAGCATCAAGGCAAGCTATCAGCGCTTTTTTGGCCGACCCTCGCCTGCCGAAGCCCGCGGGGCCAGAACCGATCCGGCTGGATCAGTTCCTCAAATGGGAAGGCCTGGTGGCCACCGGCGGTGAAGCCAAGCAACGCATTCAGGGCGGCGAGGTGCGGGTGAACGGTTTCCAGGAAACCCGCCGCGGGCGAAAGCTCAAGCCAGGAGATCGGGTGGAGCTGGGGGAGCGACTGCAGGTGGTGCCCGCGCCGCCGGCCTGTGGCGATCCTTGAACAATTAGGTTGAGGGGCTGAACAACCCTCTGGACGCTGTGGGCAAGGCCGTCATCGCCGGTAACTGGAAGATGCACATGACCTGTGCCGAAGCGCAGGCCTTCGCCGCTGCCTTCAAGCCCTTGGTGGCCGACCTGCCGGCCGATCGCGAGGTGGTGCTGGCGCCGCCGTTCACCGCGATCGCCACCTTGAGCGCCGCCCTGGCCGGCAGCGGTGTGCACATCAGCGCCCAGAACATCCACTGGCAGGAGAAGGGGGCCTTCACCGGCATGATCTCGGCGCCCATGCTGCTGGAGCACGGCGTCAGCCACGCGATCGTGGGCCACAGCGA